>NATV01000098.1 GCA_003094535.1 gamma proteobacterium symbiont of Ctena orbiculata
ACATAAAACTCGGTGCAGGTTATCTGAATATGATCTACCGCCAGCTGCAGGAGAGCCCGGTGCTCGCCACCGCGGCATACAATGCCGGACCTCACAGGGTGATAAGCTGGTTGCCTGAAGAGTCTCAAGCAAGCGATGTCTGGATCGAAACCGTACCCTTCAGAGAAACCAGAGAGTACCTGAAACGGGTTCTGGCCTATACCGTTATCTATAGCTACCGGCTGGGTGAGCTGCCGATCGCTCTTCCTGTTGAATGGCTGCGCCCCATCGAAGCCAAGAAGTCGCAGCAGGGTGATCGAGCAGATGCGGGTTCAGATGTCTGACTCCAGCGACAATTGCGACTCTCCGCTCAAATCATCGGTCTGCTTATGCTGAGAACGCCTAGAGTGCAGTTTATCTTTAACCCGCCCGATTAGATTTGTATCTGTGATGATCTCGTAGAAATATTCGTCTGGAGATTCCCTGTTTTCTTCGATGTCACCTGCATTCCAGACCTTCACCGCTCCCTGTCTAACCGCCAGCCAATGCGAGCTGCCCTGCCTGTCGACGAATCGTCCCACATGGTAGTAGTGAGGTTCACCAGAGCGGCTGTGAATCTTTAGCTTGTGCAAGACCATTTCTGATTTAAGTTTAATAAATGCCGCCTCTGTCAACTCTATGCCATTGATATTGTAGCGGATGCGAGTTGGGGTATCTGTTTCGTTTTCCTGGCTATACTCCTTCAAGACTTCCACGCGGTGACGCTTGCTTCTGCGCCAACTCGTGTCGCGACGCAACTCTGCAGAACACGAAGAGAGCCTGTCGGCCTCGTTGATTGCGGGAGAAATCATGATCTTCTGCTGCTCGTCATAGAGATAGGCAGGCGCATCGTTAATGAAGGCGATTCCCAGTCCCAACTCGAGCTTTGGCAGATTATGCACTCTGTTTTGGCTGTTTTGCGCATCCATGACAGACAGTATCTTGCGCGCCAAGCCACAGGCATTGGCAACGGTCAAAGCTTGCGTCGTGATCCTGCCTGTCTCCATGACGGCAAGGATCAGCGCATCCCCTTCCACGAACACCTTCTGCGCGCCGAATCGCTCGAGCAGTTTGGTGATAGGGCCGAAAAAGTTCATACTGAAATGGGTTGCCGGATTAAGCCTCTTCTCGATCAATTGGCGGGTGATCTCAGTAGATCCTCTGATATCAGCCTTCAATATGACATGCGCCTTAATCTGATCCTGGCTGTCCGGATCACGGCCAAGCCGGAATTCGTAAAGACTGCCGTTGTCCCGGGATAGCTTGATACTCTCACCGTCCTGCAGAACACGCAGGTGGCTCATCTGCTGGTAGGTGTAATAAGCAAGCTTGAGATCCCGGCGAAAGGTAAGGAAATCCTTTACATAGCGAATCGCATAGTCCTGCTGCTTGCTGGCCGGCATGCGCCGGATATAACCAAGTACAACATCCAATGCCTTAAGCGCAGAGCTACCCTTGTCAGGCGTATTCACCAATCTTTTTACCAGGGTACGACGCGGTAAGTCCCCAGCAAGAAACCGGTAGATATCCTTGATTGATATCTGCCCATTCAACTGTCGATGGAGCCTGGGGGTACGATAGGCTGCGAGGGCACGTTGCACCAGACCGGCCTTATCGAGTTGTTTCAACAGTTGCGACTGAAGCTCCCGCCTTGCATCGTCACACGCTTGACTCTTCCACGGCGACGATTTTTTTGCATCGCTCTTGTTACGGGTGAACCAACCCCCGCTCTCCCCGCTCGGACGCTGTAACAGGAGATCGATGTTTCTAGGCACATCCAGCCATGAGACGTCGATCTGCTTGAACTCCGCTTCAGAGAGACTCCGCTCCAACATTCGTTGTCCTTCAAGAAATTCCGAAAAGCCGCTGTGCAATTCGCGGTTTCTTATCATGAAACCCTGGCCATCCTCGGCCTCCTCGCTCTCCGTGTCACGGCTCGGGGCCTGTGCCCAAGCTGGCAGATAGTCTCGATAGGTGTTGGTGATTATCCTGTTGGTTATGTCGAAGTAGTTGTCATGATCTCTATCCACGCACAGCAGGGGATAGTGGTTGATGATGAACTCTTCAGAGGAAAGGTTGGGCAGATGCAGCAGCGGGTTGAAAAGGAGCTGTTTGGAGAGCGCCCAGGAGCTGCCTACCACCGACTTTCTCAGTTTACGCAGCTCCTTTGATTCGAGCCGCTGCACGATTTTGAAAACCCTGCGCAGGGTACGGTAGCGAATACCCGGTTCCAACCGTGCCAAGGTGACAATACGCTCATGCAGCTCCAGCGCACGTCCACTGTGTGTGCCCACAGGCTGATTTCCATCCTGGTCGAGCTTGTCACGCAGTCCTGCGATAACGACGCTTGGGGACTCGAGCAGCAGCTTCAGCAGTACCAGGTGAAGCAATTTCAGCAGATCCCTTACCGCCGCATCCCTATGCACCTGCTCCAGTGCGCCCTGCATCATGCTCCGATAGATCGATTTAAAGGCTTCCACATCACTGCCGGAGGGGGGCGCATCCATTTTCACCCAACCATGCCTGGTTAGGTCCTCATAGACAATCTTCTGCACGAAGTTGGCAAGGGTGCTGCGAAACTGATGACTCAGGGCAACGTCGATATGGTGATTATCTATGCCTATCTGGAAAAGGTCTAACTGACAATGCGGAGCGGCACCGCTTCTCAGCGGCGCCACGAACTCTCCGACATCGGGTTGAATTTGCAACAGTCTACTGACCTTTGTAACCATAAATTAAGACCATCAGCCACACTACCCTGTTCAGATCCTGACAGCATTCCGGCTCAGCTATGGATCAATCGAGAAAAGTCTTTTGTAACTCAGGATGTTACCATCTTCGAGTCTAGTTGATGATCAGACACAGTTAAACTTGTTTAAGGTGTTAACGGATCACAAAGATTTAGAACTGTGATCAAATTTGAAGAAAACCCGTCAGATTTGTGGGTTGGGCATGTTATCTGTCCAACATGGCAGAAAGCAATTGATCTTCCAGTTCAATGCGCACTGCCAGCTCCTCCCCCAATTGAGAGAGATCGTCCGCAAGGCGATCCAAGACCAATTGATGATCTGAAAGGTCATATTTGTCGTTAAAATTTACCGCCACTTCGCTCGCTCTAACGAATTCGGGGTAGATCTTTTCAGCTATCCTGATAACAGCATTGCGCCGCTCGCTGCCGTTGCTGATGCGGCCGAAGACCTCGAAATGGCCAAAAGCCGTGTAATCGATCAACACTTGGCAGAAGTCCTGCAGCTGTTGGTCCAACGATGTTGAGCGATGATAGGGTTCAAGGCCAGCAACCTCACAGAATCGTACCAGCATCTCCTGCCGCTCCGCCAAGAGCTTGTCAATCAGATCTCGGGTGACTGTTCTGCGCTCCTCGACACTCCCCTTTTGAGAACTCATCAGGAACCTCCCACGAACCACATTCTGTTATTCTACCGTTCTGCCAATTCAGGATATTACGAAATAAATTCTATAACCCTATGAAGCAAAAGTCATTCGCAAGCTAACCATCATCGAACAGATATGGCAAGAGTCGATACCGAGACCCATATTCGGCTATCATTAGCTGCACTATGGCACCGCCGCATTGAGCGACATCGGAAATCCCTCAAAATGCTTCGATTTAGACCTGTTTCTCTTCCATGGATCTGGCTCATGGCAATGCTCGCTATCATGCCACCGGAAAGCCTTTCCGCAACCTCGCCATCGACGATTATGAGCAAGGCAATGATCGCCATGATGGACACCATGGGCGAGCTTGCGCACAGGTTTAAAGGCGATGCTGACTGGGATTTTGATTTCAGTGCAGCGCCTTCCAGCAGCTGGTACGGCAGGGGCGGATCGCCCTGGGGATCCCCCGGTTGGGACTATCCGGACTACCCGCCACCGCCTCCCGGAGTCAATCCCTACAGTTATGCAATGCCTGGATTTGGCGGCGGCCCGGGATATGGCGCCGCTCCGCCTCCCCCATCCTCAGCAAGGCCCACTCGCCATAAATCGGTCGTAGACGGTATCTGGTTAGGCCGGGGAGGTGAAGTCGTTTTGGTTATGTATGGCCATTTCAGGATCTACGACGCCAGTTCGGAACGCTATCGAGACGGCCGCTATCGAATCGTGGGTAACAAGCTCTACATGCTCGATCCGGAGACGGAGCTGGTCCAGGCTTACGACTATTACCTTGAGGAGGGCAAGATGGTTATGCGCAGCGAGTCCGGGACCCTGCTCTATTTCAAGCAGTTACCGATTCCGATCCCTCCCTACACCCTGATTCACGGTATTAAGTAACCCATTCGCATTTTTACCTCATTGGCATCGGAATCAGAGAGAATCTAATTCCTGGTCGACCCTCTGACAGACAACGGCCATTGCCGCACCCCGGGTGTACATTCTATTTTATATAATAAGTAATTGAATTTGTTAAATATATTTTATAGTTCCAAGAGTCGGTGTTGGGGCTAAAACGCTCACTTGACCCAGATCATCGGCACGATCCGCAAGCGCTCCACTGATGCTGAATTTCAACTGTGAACAGGCTCACAATTAATCATTGGGACCTGCTCCATGAACCAACAGCCAGAAAAAATTTATTGCTATATTAGAAATTCTATATATACTGCTACACATCATCTGACATGTAGTATTTATTCGATGATTAAGCAGTACCTATTCGCAGCGCTTTTCCTCTTTTTCAGTATCTCAAACGCCGATTCCACGTTGACAACCGAAGATTGGGCCGATCTCTCCGACATCGCGCGTGAGACCCACTCTCCCATTGTGATTGTCTTCAATGCCGACACCTGCAACTACTGCAGACGACTTAAGGAGGAGGTCATTGGGCCGCTCTCTCAACAGCGTGACGGCAAGCTCCCCCTGATCCGTGAATTCGATATCTACTCAAATGGCAAGATCATCGATTTCAACGGTGATTCCATACGCAGTCGTCAATTCAGGAACCGCTACAATATCTTTGCCGTTCCGACGTTGCTTATCCTCGATGCGAACGGGAATCCATTGACTGATCCGATTGTGGGATACAATTCTCAGGACGAATACCTGGAGCTGCTGCAATCATCCTTGATCGCCTCGTTCCGGGCCCTCGAATAAGAGCCAATCGAAAAAGCCACCGCAAGCAACGGCTGGGCGGGTGGCGGGTTGGCAAATTCCGCAGCCTTTTGCCTACAGACGTTCGCAGAAATCCCGCAGGCTGAATCCCTGCAGATTGATATCCAGATCCTTCAACAGTCCAAGGACTTTGAACCGCTCCCCCATCTCCGAGGGCAGAGTCAGACGCTTGACACCCTGAACCAGGGTCATATGCCTGGTCAAATCGTTCGGATCGGAGTCCGCCAATAGACCATCCAGGCCGTTGGCGAGGAGAAAATGGGCCTGGGTTGTATAGCCGCCCAACCTGAATCCGGCCTCCACCGCGGCACGGGCGAGGGCAGTGAAATCGACCTGGCTGGTGATATCCTGCAATCCAACCCAGCGGAATGGGTCGGTATGGGCACGATGACGATAGTGGCACATCAGCGTGCCCTGACGGCGTTGCGGATGATAGTACTCCGCACCGCTGTAGCCATAGTCGATCAGTATCGCTGCGCCCCGATCCATGATCCTGGCCAGAGCCGATATCCAGGCCGATTGTCGAAGATTGATTTCAGATACATAACCCGATGGCAGATCGCCGTGGGCCAGCATAATCGCCTCCACCGCCTGTTGAAGACCGGGAGTAACCGGGCGGTCGAAACACTCCTTCAAGCCCTCATCATCACATACCACGAAGCTCTCCTCGACACCATCTTCCGTGATGCGGAAACGATTCACCGGCATCGCATCCAGCAGCTCGTTGGCGATCACAGCACCGCTAAAGCTGTTCGGCATAACCTCCAGCCATTTCACCAGAGGGAGCAGATGGGGGACGCGATTCTCCAGGGTCTCCAGCTGTCGTGCCCTGAGTTCGGGACTCACCTCCATGATATGGTAACAGCCAGGAAGCCTGTCGAGATGCTCCAGCGCTGCCAACAGATCGGATGCCAGGAGCCCGGAACCGGCACCGAACTCCAGAATCCCGCCGCCTACAATCTGCTGCAATATCGGCTCAACCTGGCGTGCCAGGCACTGTGCAAAAAGCGGCGACACCTCTGGAGAGGTGATGAAATCGCCCTGTTCACCGAATTTACGGCTTCCCGCCACGTAGTATCCCAGCCCCGGCGCATAGAGGGCCATCTCCATAAAACGGTCGAATGTGATCGTCCCATTCGCCATTTCTATCATGCGTATTATCTGACGCATCAGCCTTTCGCTGACAGCCTTGGAGGTGGCATCCGGTAGCGGCAGTGTTCTGCCATTGGTAACGGGTTTGCCGCTAAGACAGTTGGACATATATTTTGAAACCTTGCTTAATCCGTTAGAGTAGAGGCGACATTCAACCATGGAGTTCCTCTATGACGCAAAACCAGGTCGATTTGTCAGGAAAAAGCGCACTGATCACGGGGGCGGCACACAGAATCGGTGCAGCCATCGCCCGTCAGCTCCACGCTGAAGGGATGAACATACTGCTCCATTACCGCCACTCGAAAGCAACCGCCGAGCAGCTACAGCACGAGTTGGAAACGAAACGCGCCGATTCCGTATGGCTACTGCAGGCGGATCTGCAGCATGAAGAGAGTTATACATTTCTCATCGACCAGGCAGCTTCCTTGTGCCAGCGTCTCGACCTGTTGGTCAATAATGCATCGAGTTTCTATCCGACGCCCCTTGGGAGCGCAACTGAGGATCAGTGGGAGGATCTCCTGGGCAGCAACCTGAAAGCACCCTTTTTCCTCTCCCAGGCGGCGGCGCCCCTGCTCTACCGCAGTGAGGGCTGCATCATCAACCTGGTCGATATCCATGCCGAGCGCCCCCTCAAAAAACACCCTATCTACTCTGTCGCCAAGGCGGGAAACGCGATGCTGGTGAAATCCCTAGCCCGCGAGTTGGGCCCCGAAATCCGTGTCAATGGCGTGGCGCCCGGGGCCATTCTATGGCCTGAGCAGGGCATCCCGGACGGGGAGCGGGAGGAGATTCTCGAGCGTACCGCCCTGAAACGTGCCGGCACGCCTGAAGATATCGCCCGCACCCTGTTGTTTCTCTATCGAGACGCCCCCTATGTCACCGGCCAGATTATCGCCGTCGACGGCGGCAGAACACTGCATCAATGATATCTGGCATCCGGCGGCAGGCAACCAAGATCAGTCATCCAGTTATAACGACAACGAGCCATAGAATATGACGGAAGTAACATCCGGCCTGACATTCAGACAAAGCGTCGACCATATGGTCGATCGCGCCCTGGCAATAATGGAGTTGGATCCCGGCATCGCCAACGCCATCAAGGCATGCACTTCGGTGCTGCAGGTCACCTTCCCCGTGGAGATCAGGGGCAAGGTCGAGATCTTCACCGGTTGGCGTGCCGTGCACAGCATCCATCGCCTGCCGGCCAAGGGCGGTTTGCGTTACTCGGAAAACGTGGACCAGCAGGAGATCGAGGCGCTCGCCGCACTGATGACCTATAAATGCGCCATTGTCGATGTACCCTTCGGCGGTTCGAAAGGGGGACTCTGCATCGATCCGAGCAACTACACCCGGGATGAGCTCAAACTGATCACCCGCCGCTTTGCACGGGAGCTGGCTGCCCCCGGTTTTCTCAACCCCGCAACCAATGTACCGGCACCCGACATGGGTACCGGACAGCGCGAAATGGCGTGGATTGCCGACACCTACAAACACCTCTACCCGGAAGAGATCAACGCCCTCGCCTGCGTCACCGGAAAACCGGTGGCCCACGGCGGCGTAAACGGCCGCACAGAGGCTACCGGGCGTGGGGTTCAATTTGCACTGCGGGAGTTCTTCAGACACAAGGAGGAGCTGAATGCCACCGGTCTGGACGGTGGATTGGAGGGTAAGCGCATCATCATCCAGGGATTGGGTAATGTAGGTTATCATGCTGCGAAGTTTCTCACTGAGGAGGATGGCGCGAAAATCATCGGCATCATCGTCCGCGATGGCGCGATCTACAATCCAGCAGGCATCCACGTTGAGGAGGCGCACTTCCACCGCTGTTCCCATGGAGGATTGAAGGGGTTCGCAGGTGGCGACCATATCGCCGAAGGTGAAAAGCTTTTGGAGTATGAATGCGACATCCTGATTCCCGCCGCAATCGAGGGTGCAATCAACGAAAACAATGCGCCGAATATCCAGACCAAGTTGATTGCCGAGGCAGCCAACGGCCCCATCACCTTTGAAGCCGACCGTATACTCCGCAGTCGGGGAATCACCATCCTTCCCGATGCCTATGTCAACGCCGGCGGTGTGGTGGTCTCCTATTTCGAGTGGATCCGCAACCTCAGCCATATGCGTTTTGGACGCATCGAACGCCGCCTCGACGAATCCCGCGGCAGACACGTGGTTGCCGCATTGGAAGAGACCACGGGCAGAGAGGTCCCCGAGTGGATCAAGGACAGCCTTTCGAAGGGTGCTGACGAGTTGGACCTGGTACGTTCGGGACTCGATGACAGCATGCGCCTGGCGCTGCAGGAGATTATCGATATTCGCAGCCGCAAGCCCGAACTTGAAGACTATAGGACCGCTGCCTATGTGATAGCGCTGCAGAAACTGGCGCGATCCTATCTCGATATCGGGGTTTGAACGACGTGGTGAAAAACACTTTACAAATTGGGGTATTTGTATAAGAATTTACTTCATATTCCGGATACGGACTTAGTAACCGTACCAGTGGTGAAGGGAGTCTGGCGAGACACGCAATGTTCATCGCGCACACGGAGGAGCGGAACTGGTGGGCAATCTCAACATCCTGTTCCAACGTTTCGACCTCAGCAACCCTACTCGAGCCATGGGTTGCGTCTGATAGGTGCCCGGCTGCAGTCATTACTTCAGCCGTTGCCTCAATTCTGGTTGGCGATTGCTTCAATCCCAGCCTGAATGTCGACAGGTTGCTGCTATGGGCGGAGGCTTGAACAGCGCACCAGACTGAGACCTCGCGCCACCGGATGGATAGGCATGATAGGGAAAATCCAACGCGAAAAGGAGTTCAAGTATGTCACTAATGGAATGGGCAGATGATCGATACGGCACCAACGTCGATCTCTGCGACAACCAACACAAAGAGCTGTTCAGCCGCGTCAATGCCCTCAATGACGCCGTCATCAACAGAGACCGCAGCGATATTGGCAATCGCCTCGATAACCTGGTCGATTTTGTCGTTAAGCATTTTGAAACCGAAGAACGCCTGATGGAGGAGCGCGGCTACAGCGGCCTCGATCACCATCGACAAGAGCATGATCTGCTGGTGCGGACATGCACCGATATTCAGGACAAGTTCCATGCCGGTGAGATGGATGTCGAGGAGATAACGATGACCCATATAAAAAATTGGCTCGATCACCATATCCCGGTCATCGACAAACTATACGGACCTACCTTGAGCAACTGAAAAAATTACGATTTTGATGTTAAGCCAAAATTGGCTTCATCCTCGCGGGACCTACGAGTGCCCCCGACGCGTCGGTCCCGCTTTTTTATCTGCTTCCGTCAACGAGAAGAATCGCTCTAGCACACTTAAATCCTGCGTTTTCGTCATCGGCGGCAAGCTGCGAATAAAGATCTTGCCGTAGGGTTTGCTCAATAACCTGGGATCACAGACAGCCAAGACACCCCGGTCCTCCTCATCACGAATCAATCTGCCTGCTCCCTGTTTCAACGCAATCGCAGCTTGTGGCAGCTGATAGGCCATGAATGGATTCCCGCCACGCCTGCGCATTGAATCGATCCGGGCCTGTAACACCGGGTCTCCCGGTGAGGCAAAGGGCAGCTTGTCGATAATGACGCAGGAAAGCGCCTCTCCGCGCACATCGACGCCCTCCCAGAAACTGGAGGTACCCAGCAATACCGCGTTGCCGAGGCTGCGAAACCGCTCGAGCAGTTCGGTGCGTGGCGCGGTACCCTGAACCAGCATGGGATAACTCAGCTTATCCTTCAGGTAGTCTGCCGCCTCTTGTAGCGCCCTGTGGCTGGTATAAAGCAGGAAGGCACGACCGCCGCTTGCCTGCAAAATGGGAAGGGAAAGATCGGATACGGCGCGATTGAAATCTGGGCTGGCTGGATCCGGCAGCCCTTTGGGCAGATACCAGACTGCCTGCTGCGGATAATCGAACGGGCTGTCCCAGCAATGGGTTTCCGCCTCTGTCAATCCCAGCTGCTGGGCGAAGTGCTCAAAACTGCCGCCCACCGCCAGGGTAGCGGAGGTAAACACCCAGGATGCGGGATGATCGTTAATGACGTTTTGAAATATGCCGGCAATCTCCAGCGGTGTGCGATTGAAACGGAAGCTCTGACGGTGGGTTTCAAACCAGCGAATAGACTCCTCGTCGCTGTTCTCCTGCAATTTGCGAAGCCGCAGTAAAACTGTTTCGCAACGCTCATTGCAGCTGTCGAGCCCCTTCCCTCGCCCTTCCACGCTTCGCAGCGCTTGTGCCAGCTGCTCTATGGCTTCCAGCAAGCTCTCGAGGCGGGCAACTACTGATGGATTGCCGGCGACTTCGGACCAAGCGCCCCTTCGCGGTTCAAGACCAAAGGCAAGACGCATCTCCCGGGTAGCCTGCTGAAGCCGTTCTGCACGTTCGGGAATCTCGGGAAGATCATTTGCTTCACGGTGGTATTCCGCAATCGTGTCGCGGACGAGTTCCAACAGCTGACGGCCGCTCACACTGTCACCAAAGAAATTTCCTGCAATATCAGGCAGTTGATGTGCCTCATCAAGGATAAAGCAGTCTGCACCGGGAAGAAGCTCGCCGAATCCCTCCTCTTTCAAGGCCATGTCTGCACAAAGCAGATGGTGGTTGATTACCACCAGGTCCGCCTCTTGGGCACGCTTTCGCGCCTCCATCAAGTGACAACTGCTATAGGAGGAACACTCTTGACCCAGGCAGTTATCGATGGTCGATGTGACATAGGGCCAGATGACCGCATCTTCGGAAATCTGTTTCATCTCGGAGATGTCACCGCTCTTTGTGATCGAGGACCATTCGCGGATCATCTGTAACTGGGTAACCTGCTCCCTGGTAAGCTGCACCTCTTCAAGCAGGGTATTCTCCAAGCGGTGGATGCAGAGATAGTTGGCCCGCCCCTTCAGCAGGGCGGTTGAAACCGGGCTCGAGAGGCTTTGCCTAACCATGGGCAGATCGCGATGGAACAGCTGATCCTGTAGATTCTTGGTACCGGTTGAGATAATAACCTTGCGCCCGGACATCAGCGCCGGTACCAGGTAGGCAAAGGTCTTGCCCGTGCCGGTACCCGCTTCGCAGATCAGTACCCCGCCCTGATCCATAATCCGGTCTACGGCCTCTGCCATCTCCTGCTGCTGCGGCCGGTAGGAAAAACCCTCGATACGCTTGGCCAACCAGCCCTCAGGCCCGAAGATCTCAGCTATGTCCGTCATCGGTCTTGGTGGATTACCAGAATCTGTTCTCAGACCCTAGTCTGCCTGGTTGTCCCAGAGCTCGGGTTCGAGGCCATTTTCGCGGGTCCAGGCAAGGCGACCGATGATCTTGAATCGAGCCACCGACATGGCACCCCGTTTTGCCCGGTTACTGCTGCTCTTACCCACATATTCAACAATATCGTCCCGTTCCGCTTCATAGATCTCATAGGGTTGATAATCCTCATCCATGAGTACCAGCACTACACTGTCCCAATCCTTATCGAGTTTTAGCTGGCCTATCCTTTGACCCGATTTGCTTTCATCGAAGATAGTCCTGGATTTGATCTGAATCTGTTTGTCGCCTCGGGCCGGATCGATTGCATCGTAGCCACCCTCTCCCTGAGGCTTGGGATCGAGTTGCAGCAGCTTTAGCGCATCGTATTCGGCAATTTCATTGCTGATGCCGGGTAGTGGCTTGCCCATGGTGCGACGATACTCAGCTGCCAATACCCGGGCCTGGGCAATCAGTTTGTCGGCGGCATACAGGGTCAAGCCTCAGCTCCTTCACGCTAGGGAATGGGATTCTGCTGGGATTGTAGCCTATCTGATACCCGTCAATAAACGCTCATCGCACCATGGCGGCCACTAAGATTGGTGTCCCGCGGGTTCAGCTGGCATGAAACCATCTGGTTGCATCAGGCACTGGAGATTTGAGGTGCGTCCTCGACGATCGCTTGCAGAACCTCGGCAAAGGGCCGGGGGTGTCCGAAGTGATGGCCTTGAGCGAAATCCACTCCCATCTCCTGCAACGCCTTGCCGATTGAGGCATCGCTGACATGTTCCGCTATCACCACCTTTTCCATGAAATGGGCAAGCTCCATGATCGAAATCACCATCGCCAAATCCGCTGTATTTTGAATCATTTCGCGTACGAAAATGCCATCGATCTTTACGTAATTGACAGGAAAATCCTTGAGATAAGAGAAGGAGGCAAAGCCCGAACCGAAATCGTCCAGATAACAGGAGCACCCCAGCGACCTGACCTCCCTCATAAATGCCACCGTCTCCTTGATATCTTTAGCCAGTGCGGTTTCCGTGATCTCGAAACCGAGCTGAGATGCGGGGATGGGTGAATTGGTGATGCATTCCTTCAAATATTTCTTGAATTCGCTCTCCACCACCGATTTGGTCGAAAGATTAAGCGAGAAACTGATGTCATTTTGCAGTTTTTCACCATACGGACTGATCGCTTTAAAGAAGTGATCGATCACCCAATGGTCGACGGAGCGCATCAGGTCGTATTGCTCGGCGATCTTGATAAAGCGTTGAGGGGGCTGTGGATCGCCTTTGTCATCGAGAATGCGCAGCAGGATTTCGTAGTGCGGATGTAAACCCGCATCCTGTTTCAGCGGAACGATAGGCTGGGCAAAAAGCACCATGCGATCATTCGCCAGGGCTTCCTGTATGGTCGGAATTGTCTGGATGGTCTGCATGTGCTTCTGGAAGGCGGAATCGGATGCTGAAAAGACACGCGTGCAGTTTCTGCCACTCTCCTTGGCCATGTAGCAGGCTGACTTCGCGGCCTGCAACAACTCGCTGGTGCTGGTTTGCTCCCGAACATCGACCTGCACCACGCCGAGGCTTGCCGAGACCGGTATCAGACGCTCATCCCAGCTGAAGCGATACTCCTCGATCGCACGGCGCAGTGATTCTGCTGTCTGGAACCCCTTGTCGAGATCCGCGTTTTTGATCAACAGGGCGAATTCGTCATCGCCGATGCGGGCCACCATGCCGTCTTTGGTCAAATAGCTTGTGAGTATCGAGGAGACCGTCTGCAGCAACCTGTCGCCTCCATCCAAACCGCAGAGATCGTTGACCACATGAAACTTGTCCAGGTCTAGAAGCGTCAGGACATGATGCGTATTGTCGTGTTCCGCCTCGGCCAAGATTTCATGCAGGTTTCGCTCAAAACTGCGCCGATTGAATAGCCCGGTCAACTCATCGGTGGATGACTCATCCTTTATCTGGTTATAGCTGGTCAAGAGGATCCGGTCGATGGCCCTGTCCACGATGGGCTGCACCCGATCCTGCATCAGCTCGCAGTCACCGCTTTTCACCAACCTTGCCAATTCATGATCGCAAAGATCGTGTGCCTTCAAACCATTTCCGTCTACAAACAGAAAACGGCTCGAATCGTTGTTCTTCCATGCCAGGTAGAGCATTCGCGTTCCAGCTTCCGCAACCACCCAGGTGTCGATGGCAAGTGCTTTGACATGTTGAATCGATGTCTCGTCAATCTCGGAGTCATCGATGGGATCGGCGGACTTGATCCTGTCGCTGAAGTATTCAACAAGCCAATCCTCATCAACCTCAATCCGCTGCTCGATAAAGGGTAGTGCCGTCTCCCCTCCCTTGACCAGCGCAGTCTGCAATTCGATCGCGAAATTCCGGCTGGCTTCCGGATAGATAGGATAGTCTCGAAAACCCTTCCTGATAAGCGAGATCAGATCGCGAATCTGGTTGTTGCTCATATCGTGACCGGTTGCACGATTGAGAAAGAGTTTCCCCAGGATTTCGATGACCCGGGAATAGGCCTTCCAGGCAGTGCTCTCTTCACCATCAGCCGTATAGGTCTGCACCAGCAGATTTACCCACCCGAATTGAAACAGATGTGCTATCGCGCTGGTTACCGTTTTACCCAGCAACTGATTACGCAGGTAGGAGAGAACCGCACGCTCCGCGGCGATGAGTTGTTCATCCTTTTCACAACGATCGATGGCGATCTGGCGATTGCGATAGAAATTGTCCAGCTGGGTGTGTCTCAATGCCTCCAGGGCCTGGGTAACTTCAGAAACGCTGACTAGCTTTTTACTGTCAATGGCATCAAGCAGTTGGGAGATTCTCGCCATGTCACGAACCTGGTTGACCTGGGTCCCAACCGTGAAATAGGGGATCAACAACTCAACGGTGGCGAGCAGACGCCTTACCGGATGTTTACTGTTTTCCAGCAGCGAGGGATCATTCACCACCTCCTGGATGATTTGAATCTCCATTCGGCTCAATAGATCCTTCAATTCATCGGGCACGAGTGGATCGTCACGTAGCGCTGAAACCAGCTCCTCGCCGGTACTGATCGCGGCACTCACCAGCGGATCGATCTGTTGACTTGCGGATGCCTGGCTTAAAAGTTCCTGCTCCAGTTGCTTGAGTACTGAGGAACCAAATCTGAGGGGAAGATTGTTCAGCGATTCAATCACCTCGCTCTTGCCTATGCCGTCAGCCTCCGATTCTGAAGCGGCATGATCGGTTTGATGCCCGACATCAAACAGCGTGGATAGATGTTGCAAAACCTTGCCAAGATTTGGATGAGATATCTTTTTTGCCGGATAGTTCTGCTTCAGGTTGATCTTATATTGCGAGGTGAAATCGATTCCCTTGTTTTTAAACAGTTCCAACAACGCTTCGTAGAGCTTATCCAGTCCCGCGAGGATTGTCTGCTGAAATACGCTCAATACCAGGTGAAAACCGTTGATTTCCAAATCAAACCTGTTCAATGCATGTTTTAAGGCATTGAGTAGGCTGATTGGCGAGAATGGGTTGTTCTCATCCTTGATCGTATGCGCCGTCAGATAGGTGAGCGAGGTCTCTATATGGTAGAGATTTCGAGCCAGATCCGTTTCAATCTGTCTCGCAATATCATTGATTACCACCCAATGGTCGATCTCAACCTTTTCAACCAACTCGAGTTCCTGGTTGACGTTTGTCGTCTGGGTTGTATTGATACCTGCCAAGCAGCCCAAGTCATCAAACGCCTTTTCGACCTGTCCGGTAAATGCCTTGGCTATATCTGCCTCTTCCCGTTCCAGCGCCGTCATCAACAGAATCAGTCCCGATTCCTGTTGATTGAACTTGGGTTCGTTGACGTATTCCAGCAATGTCTCTCTGGCCTGCGTGAAAAAAGAGGTCAGCTGCGGGTTGAGGTAATCGAGCAAACGCTGGCGTAGCTCTTCAATCAGCGGGGAAACCGCCATTGTATCGAGATCAGTCTGTTCGCTTTTTTGTGGCTCGCGCTGTGACTGAAGAAAGCGATACAGCGCCTCGCCCTCCCCGTTCTCAATGATGCTTCCACCCAGACCCTGGTTATTCAGGTAGACGATGGCGATGCGAACTTGATTGGAGGCAACGGTAAGCACCGCCTCCTGGCGATCGGATTCGGCGATGTAACCCGCCGGCAGAAGGCCATTCAGCCTGTCGTCATCACAATTGAGATAGATCCCGCCCCGGGAGAAATTGCATATTCTGCAATCATCGAAGCTCTGCCCCTGGATGGCCAGGCTTGCCGGCAGATCGATCTCCAATCTCTGATGCCTTCTGCGGTTATTCATTGAAATTCCGTTGCAAATGCCACTCCTGGCGCTATTTTAATCGTTCAGATATACCCCCGATTAACAGATTATCGGCGCTAAGGTACAGAGCTTGAAAGAAAAATAGTGATAATCTGTGAACAATCTACGCTAGCGGTTGGGGATTAATCCTTTTTGACTCAGGAATTTCCGCCCGATTGAGATAACAAGCGAGACAGCTGCAGCTCGCTAATGCGTAGAAAAGGTTTAATTGAAGAGTCGTTGAAACCAGAGTATCCCATCTTCCACCAGTGAACCTGAGCCGGCACAGGGAGCCCTGGAACTGGGACCGCTGCCACTGATGAAAGGATATTCCCGGGCCTGGGGGCAACCCTCGCCAAGCAGCCCGCTTTCAGGGTCGATCGCCAGCATTTCCACACCCAGCGGCCGATTCCCATGCAGCGGCGAAATCCCGATAGCGTTCATCAACCTGGCCCAGACCCGCATTGCGCCTGAGGATCCCGTGAGTCCGGTGGGACGATTGTCATCGCGTCCCACCCAGACAACCGCCACATGCTTCTGGTCAAAGCCGGCAAACCAGCTGTCGCGCAGCTTATCGGTTGTTCCGGTCTTTCCCGCCACCTCGACCTCACCCGGCAGCAACCATTGCAGCGCCTTACCAGTACCACTGCGGGTCACTTCGATAAGGGCGTGACGGAGCAGATAGACCGCCCGGCTATCCACCCTCGACTCGATCGCCAGCGGATAGCGTGAAAGCGGTTCTCCAGCCGCATCGGTCACATCACGAATCGATTTCAGGGTGGCGCCAAAACCGCCATTGGCAAGGACCTGGTACATCTGGGTCATCTCCAATGGCGAGAGGGATACCGCGCCCAACAGCAGGGACGGGTAGGTTTGCAGAGGACGTCTTATCCCCAGTCTGTGAAGATTGTCGATCACCCTATCCAGTCCCACGGTGAGGCCGAGACGCACCGTAGCCTGATTGAATGATTGCGTGAGCGCCTGCTCCAGGGTCACTCCCTCATGGCTCTGATTGTCATAGTTTCTCGGTGTCCAGATCTCACCGTTCGCACCCTTGATCTGGATGGGGATATCTTCTAGGGGTGTAAGCAGATGATAATCGCCTGGATGAGTCAGGGCACTGAGATAGACCGCGGGTTTGATCAGGGAACCCACCGGCCGTACCGCGTCCAAAGCACGGTTGAAACCGGCATACCGGGGATTTCTGTCACCCACCACGGCCAGCACCTCGCCTGTCTCTGTATCCGCCAGGGTCAAGGCACCCTGCAGGGTGCCGACAGCTATCCCCTGCTGGCCCTCCAACTCTTTGAGCTGTCGCGAGAGCGACACTTCGGCCTGTTTCTGGAACCAGGGATCCAAGGTTGAAAATATTCTTAATCCGCCGGCACTTAGGTCATCCTCTTTGTAGTCCCTTCGCAACTGGCGCTTGACCAGATCCATAAATGCGGGACTACCCGAGCTCTGCAGGTCACCCTGCTCCACGCCCAGAGGCTGTTGGGCTGCCTGTTGTGCCTGTTGCTGGGTGATCACACCCTGATCTGCCATCAGTTTCAGAATCAGGCCGCGTCGTTTTTTCGCCTGTTGCGGATTGCGTCTCGGATCGTAGGCCGAGGGCCCACGCACCAGGGTGACGAGCAACGCCGTGCGCGGCAGGTCCAGCTCGTGCAGGGGCCGATTGAAGTAGAAGCGACTTGCGAGGGCAAAGCCGTGAATCGCCTTTCCTCCCTGTTGCCCCAGATAGATCTCATTGGCATAGGCCTCGAGGATCTCATCCTTGTCGTAGCGCATATCCAGGATCAGCGCCATCACGATCTCGTTTATCTTGCGCCAAAGGGTGCGTTCTGCGCTGAGAAAGTAGTTCTTCACCAGCTGTTGGGTCAACGTGCTGCCACCCTGTACCACCCGCTTTGCTGCCAGGTTGGCCCATAGTGCGCGCCCAATCGCCATGAAATCGATACCGGCATGGCCATAGAAATTACGATCCTCCACTGCTATCAACCCCGAGACCAGCAATTGCGGCAGCTCCTGGCGGCTGAGCAGAATCCTGTCTTCTCCCTGCGCCGAGGCGAGACTGCCGATAAGCCTTGGCTCAATTCGATAGTGACCGATCGGATCCCCACTGCCAGCGCGCTTCAGTGAAGCGACTTGGTGGCCATCGATGACAACCTCCAGGTAGTCGCTGGGACGATCGATGTCGGGAAATCGGAAGGGACGTGTCCGGATCAGGTAGCGGCCGCGATAGCTGGAGTACTCGCCGGGACGATCCGGGTGTTTAACCCGGCGATAACCAAGTCCGTCAAGGGTCTGCTGAAGGTGGACCTGGTGCACAACGGCAGCTGGATAGAGATCCAGGGTTCTGCTGTAGACCTTTGCCGGGATATCCCATCGACGTCCCTGAAATCGGTTTTGAACCAGCTGATCGAGATAGAGGGTATAGAGAATCGCAGTAAGCAACAGGGTGATCATCCCCAGAAACAGCCACCGCTTCCAGCTACGACCCCCGCTGCGACTGCGCCTTGATCTGCCCCGTTTTACACCTTTTTTCGCCATACTCTGCCGCTGTTAACTTTCCCGACTGAACCCAGCCAATGGGATTGGAGGAGGTAAGCCATCGACCATAATGTGGGCTATTTTGGATTACCTCTTGACTGACACCCACTCTTAAGCATTAGATTCCTAAAAAGTCAATACGTGAATCAAGTCTCAAAATTAGTGGCCGCTATGTTGGTTTGAAGTGCACATCTTAGCAGGGAGTTAAAACCAGATGCGATCCAGAATTCCACTAAAGAATTGGCTGCTGACATTCGCGCTCATTGCGGCTGCCTTTATGCTGATGGGTCAAAACGTCTTGGCAAGTGACATGGAAGAGGATCTCAAGCTGCGTACTAATCTCGAAAAGCGCATCTCAGAGTTGTCCAAAAGCAAAAAGTTACGCAAACAGATGGTCAAAGAGGGCCGCGAGCGTACGATTCTTTGCAAGACATGTCACGGTGAAGATGGAATAGCGATTCAGCCCTTGGCCCCCAATCTGGCGGGGCAGAATCCTGTCTATATCGTCGATCAGTTTCAACGCTTCGGCGACGGCCGACGCAATGACTATCTGATGAGCAACCTAGCCAAGACCTTCAGCATTGAAGACAAGATAAAAATCGCGCTCTACTACTCTGACATGGAGATGAAACCCTCGGGTGGCGGCAATGCCGAACTGCTTCCTGAAGGCGCAAAGATCTACCAGGAATCCTGCGTCAAATGTCACGGCGAGAACGGGCGTGGACAGGAGGGTTATGCCCGGCTTGCAGGCCAGCGGCATGACTACGTGGTTAAAATGCTCAAGGAATTTCGCGACCGCACCGGCAAGCGTACCAATGTATGGATGTCAGGTGTTGCGATTCGCCTCACTGACCGGGATATGGATGCCGTGGCAACCTATTTGGCGAACTTGAATTAGCGCCGACTCAAGCCGTCGGCCTGGTTAGCGAAACATTCTCCCATACTCCATTTTTCAGGGTATGACGCTTTGCCGGACATTTGCCGCTTCACGGCAGTCATAAGCGCAATTGAAGGCCTTTTCCGTCAGCGGGAACTGAGCAAGCCGCAGTTTCAAATAGGCGTATAACTGAGCCACCCAGGGCGGCTCACCCCGCAGCGAAGCTATCTCCTTTTGACGCAAGTCGTAGGGAGCGATCAAGACAGCCGACCGATCCAACCCCACCTTCGCAACCAGATAGAACAGCTCCTCGATATAGCGGTTGCCGATCGCCAGGCACCCCGCCGACCAGGCACTGCCGTGAATGAAGATATTCGAACCGGGGGCCGTGCGTCCCTCTCTGGTTGCATTCAGCCAATCGAATCCGTTGGGATAGTTGAGTTTCATTGAAAGGTGGAAGTGACTGTTGGGATTGAGTTCCACGATGCGGTAGAAACCCTCAGGAACCTGTTTGTCCCCTTCGCGCAATTTTGGTCCTCTACCCCCGCTGGCTGCGAAAATGGCATAGTCATGAATAAAACGCCATTGACCGTCTTGGTAAGCCCACAACTCGAGCCGCCGATTCTCTTTTATCGCGATCAGCTGTATCCGTTGCGGCGGGTAGTCGACCGCAACACGCTCGAAGCGGGCTTTCAAGCGCTGCTCCACATGGGGGCCGAGACCGTTCAGCACGTCTTCGAGATCAGCATTCTGTGCTGCCCAGGCACTGCCCATCAGTAACAATAGTATCAGCAGGAGCGGTCTCATATCTCACCCTGCCTGGCCAATACCCGTTCTAACCATCTGCCGTAGATGAGGTCGGAAATTCGATGTAATGCTTCAATCTGTTTATCGAGAGCGTCCAGGATAACCTGGGCCGATTGACTACAGGCCGAATCGAGCAACAGATCACTGCCGTATCGCTCAATCCAGTTCCCCACCATCTCCCTGGTCATCTCGAGGTGAAACTGCATACCGATATGGTCACCCATGACAAATCCCTGCTGGTCAAAACAGTCGCTTTGCATCAGATGTCGGCTGCCCTCCGGTAAAGTGTAGGTATCCGCATGCCAATGAAAGGCGGTGAAATGGTCTGGTATCCCCTGCAGCCACCCTTCGTGATCACTCTCCCCCAGCTTGTGTACGGGATGCCAACCTATCTCCATACCCTCGCCCCGGGTGATTTCGCCTCCCAGCGCCTTGCTCATCAATTGCGCACCGAAACAGATTCCCATCACCGGCAGATCGCGGTCGAATGCCTTGCGGATCAACTCCAGCTCCCCTTCCATCCAAGGCAGCTGGTCATTGACGCTGACGCCAGCCCCCATAAAGACCAGGGCGGAGACGTCATCCATGCGTTGTGGAATTGGATGATCCTCGTCGATGCAGACCATTTCCCAGGGGATGGATCGCGACTGTAGAAACTCACCCAGATAACCGGGGTGTTGACAAACCAGATGACGGAATATTCGGATCGGCTTCATTCGGACCTGGAGTTATTTTAGGATTCAACCGGGATTCTAACCCGAATAGCTCTCCCGGTTCAGCTTCGGCCCACACCACAAAGCGCAAATCACCCCCGGGCACCAGGGCCTCGAAGGGATAGCAGGTCACCAGGATCAATCCACGACCCGCTGCATCGTTTTTAAGCCGATCCTGCCGCTGATCCACAATTGCGCTAGCGGTGACACGATAGATGATCTGACCATCATGCGGGGTATCCAGCAGCAGCCTGTCCCCTTGCTGCAGATTCTTGAGAAATCGGAAATGGGTATCCCTGTGCCCGGCAACGAGGCTGGTTCCTGAAGCACCCGGGGGTGGTGTCTGCATTGCCCAACCGGGCGCGAAGGCCAGGGTCCTGCCGCTGACACCCGCAAGGATATGGCGTTTTACCCCCAGTCTTGGCACCTCCATGCGCGCCACCGGCCAGGTATCCGCCCAGGGCCAGGGCCGGATCCTCTGATCATGGGAAGTGGTGACGAGCCAGGCTGCCGCGATCAGGCCCTCCGCTAGCCAGGCTTTCGCCAGGATCCAGATCCCATCGGTGAGGAGAGAGCAGGCGATCAGGAGCACCACTGTGGAGAGTCTGAACAGACGTTTGAAATCAGCACTCCCGGTCAGCATTTAAACAGCCCTGCAGAGGGCCGTTCTATACGCCTCTGACGGAAAAGCGCCATCCAGACAAGCAACAACAGCCCACCCAGCAGCAGCACCAGCGGGCCACGGGACGCAGTTTGCGGCAACTCGCCGAAAACCGACCCGGCATGCCACCCTGCAGGGAGATTGACCGGCATCATGCCGCCCTCCAGGTGCTCGCTGCCGGTACGGCTGACACGCTTTTCCACCGCAACCAGACTCGTATAGGGGGAGACGAGTTGATGCCTCAATGCCAGATCGAGCACGGCCTGGCGCTTCTCACCCAAGGCCATCTCATCCTCGGCCATAGCCAGCAGGCTCGCGATTCGCCGCCTCGCCCACAACGTGTGCAACCCGGTCTTCTCCTCCTTCGACTCAAGATTGACGACCTGCCGCCAGGATTCACTGCCCCTGCTGCCTTCAATCACCAGACTGCCCCTGAACTCTCTCCCCTTGATAGCGATCATCAAGGGCTCGCCCAGGTAAAGATCCGGGAAGCGCCGGGGTTCGACCTCGATATCGCCGGGACCCTGCCAGGCGATATTGATATGGCTCATGGCAGGGTGTTCAAGTTTCTCCAGCAGGCTCTGCATGCGGTCTGCCACTTCATCCAGATCACCGATATAGATAAAACTGCCCCGCCCATAAGCTGCCGCACGCTGCATGAAGAGGCTGTTCGGCGCTGAGCCTATTCCGACGGTGAAGAGCCTGTTCTCACCCAGGTCTCTGCGTATCAGATCGAACAGCGCCCTTTCGTTGCCGACGCTGCCATCGGTGAGAAACACCACCTGGCGCAGGCGGCCTGATTCGTCGCGCTGTCCCAACGCCTTCTCAAGGGCGGGATACATCTCCGTACCCCCCTCCGCCTGGAGTCTGTCGATGAAGCGAGACGCCCGGCCCAGATTGCCGCTGGTAGCCGGCTGGGGCGAGGAGAAGAGAGAGCGGCTGCGGTTATTGAAGCCGATGAGATTGAATCGATCGCTGGTTTTCAGACGGCCTATTGCCAGTTTCAGTGCTGCCTTGGCCTGAACCATCGACGTGCCGTGCATGGAACCGGAGTGATCGATGACGAAGATCAGATCCCGCTTCAGCGTAGTGTCAGGGTTGTTTGCATCGGGGGGCAGTATCATCAATAGCGCATAGTCATCACCCTGCCAATGTTCGGTGAAGAGCGCACTTCTCGGTGCGTAGCCAGGCTGCGGTTGCCAACTCAAAAGAAAATCCCTCTCCGCGGGAACCCAGTCATCGGCCAGGCGCAGATGGACCACGCCCTCTCTATCCACGGTTTCCATCATCTGGTGGTAGTGGCTGTCTACACTCTGCAGCGGTAGACCGGGATTGAGCCTGACCCTGAGGGAGACCGGATTGACCACGCCATCGCGGGGATCGATCACCGGAGGCGTAATCTGGCTCGCGTCCATGACCTGATCGGTATCCCGCGCCCATCCGGCGAGTGATTCCGTGTTTGGGGTCTCCGAGGCAAGCGGCGTCCCCGGTATATAACGCGGAGCGACCACCAATGGCAGCCGCAGCTCAAACCGGCCCTGCGCATAGCGGACCTGCTGCTGAAACTCGATGGCTACACGAATCTTCTCACCCGGGGCGATGTTGCTCAGGGAGGCCGAAAAGATATTCGCTCGCTGCTGGCTCAGCAGGCTGGCCTTCTTCCCCTCATTCCTGGCCTTGCGGTAGATCCGCCGCGCTTCCCTCTTCTCTTCGATTCTTCCTTCAATGATATGCTCGCCTATCTGCATTCTGAGCCTTTCGACGGCGGACGATTCGGGCAGCGGAAACTGATAGATTCCCTCCATCCAGGAACTGCTGGGATTGATGAAGCGATGTTCGACACGAACCCTGGCCAGCATCCCGTTAATATCGACATGCAGATCGCTTTTCATCAGCGGCGCCCGTTGCAGCAGCTGACCATCCAATGAGCGCAGCTGAAGATTCGCAGCCTCCTCCCTGAGGCTGTTTGCTTCAACACTACTCCAGCCAAAAACAAGCAAAATCAACAGTATGCTACCTGATAGGCCGGTAAAGACCGCAGCCAGGAGGGTCAGGAGCAGATCCCGTACCAGGCCTTTATTGCTGAAGCTGAGATCCTGCTGTCCGGCTTGCGGCGTACTAGTGGCGCTTCTTTGCCGCACGACGCACCTCCCCTCTGCTACGGTGCTGATACAATGGTCTCGCCGATCCGATACTGACCCAGCGATAGCTGTCACGGGTGAGTTTCTCGGGGGAGCTGTAGACGAACTCCTCACTCATGGGCTGGCGATAGAATTTCACGACTCTTCTCCTTTCAGCAGTGAGAGCTCAACCATTCTGTCGTAGGCGAGACCCTCGAAGTCCTGAATGGGATATCGCGCCTGAGCCTTGCCGATGTAGTCGATCTCCATACGGGCTTTAGGCAAGCCGGAATCGATCATTACCGCGGCTACAGCCTCCGCACGGCGCTTACTGAGCATCTTGTTGTACGTATCGCTGCCACGCGCATCCGCACCAGCCCGGATCTGCAGTTTAAATTCAGGAAATGCCTGCAGCAGTAACGCCAGGGCCTTGAGCTGCTCGCCGATCCCCGGTTCGATTTCAGCGCTGTTGCTGCGAAAACCGAGACAGAAGGTGTAGCCCTGTTGCAGGGCTTCCACCCTGGCCGACTCCATGGCGCGCTGACGCTGGAACAGCGCCTGATGCTCGGTGGCGGCCTGTTGATCTCTCCGCTGCAGCAGCTGGAGCGCTGCCAGCTCCGCACCCAACTCTCCCTGCTGCCGCTTTCGCGTTTCCAGTTCACCGAGCATCGCGCCACCGCTCAGTCCCAGAACAACTCCTGGCGGCCCGCCTAAGAGACCACCCACCACCAGGCCTACCATGGATCCTGTAAATACACCTTTTTCTAACCTTTGCTCCCCTTCCTCTGCCATCACCGTTGATGAATACAGGAGGGTGGAAATTGCCAATGCTACGAAAGTCCTCTTCATCTGATTTACCTCTTTATCTTGGTCCAGCGCGCCTTCCCTGGCGAATTAGGTGACTCCTGTGCGGCGCCGGTATCTGTCGTTACCGATACCAATTTCAGCCGACGGAAATGGCATTTATGGCACCATAATGAGGCATCACAGGGGCAGAAAATGACCAAATACTGTCAATTCGAGGCGGGTTGCGGCGTTCTTCATATCTATTTATTAATATATGTAGCCGATTCGACTAAAGTTATTATTTATGGATGCCGTAAAGCCGTAGGTAACCGCAAGGAAACTCCTGTTATCAAGAATGAAAACTGCCTACTTCGCATTTGCTCTTGGATTTTTGCTGTGTTTCTGCGAAGCGGCACACTCAGTAGATCTTGTCATCAACCTTGATGTCTCCCAACAGAGACTCTCGCGTCACACCGTACGCTCGATCTTCAGCATGCGCACGACTCAATGGCCTGATGGTAAACCTATCCATGTCTTCGTGATGGGTGACAAGAGTGATCTCCACAAAGAATTCAGCAAACAGCTGCTTGGTCTCTTTCCCCATCAGCTGCGGCGCGCCTGGAACCGGCAGATCTACTCCGGTATGGGACAGGCGCCCATCAGGGTCGATTCCGAGAATGAAATGCGGGAACAAATTGCAAATACACCTGGTGCAATCGGTTATCTATCCGAAGCGTTCACCAATGAGCACGTACGGAGGATCAGCATTGAATAAGTGGCTGACTCTCTCTCTTCTTGGCCACGCCTGGCTGTCAGTCGAGGCAGTGACGGCTGCTGAGCTGGATATGTTCGAGGGCATGTTTCAAGTTCATGGATTTCTCACCCAGGCCTATATAAAGACTACGGATAACCACTTTTTCGGCGACAGCGAAGACGGCAGCCTCGATTTTCGTGAATTGGGGATTAACGCATCCTATCGATTTTCGCCCCGGGTAATGGCCTCCGCACAGCTCCTCTCCCGGCGCGCGGGCGAGATGTACGACGGATCCCCCGATCTGGATTTTGCGCAGTTGGAATACACCGCTCACACGGATGAAGACGATCGCATCGGATTGATAATCGGGCGCAGTAAGAATAGCTTTGGCTTCTATAACGACACCCGCGATGTGGCCGCGACCCGACCGGGCATCTTCATGCCCCAGGCCATCTACTGGGATCGGGTACGAAATATGGTGCTCTCCAGCGACGGCGGACAACTCCATGCCGAGCGGCAACATGACAGTCATCTATTTGAACTGCGTCTTATTGGTGGTAAAACCCCCATCGATGAAAACGTCGAGAACTCCTATCTCAATCCTGCCTTCAACCCGAAAATGGAGCAGGATGGCATCACCCTGGGAGGCAGACTGCTCTACGAGTGGGACGGCGGTCGTTTCAGACTGGCCTTGAGCGGCGCCTTCCTGACCCTGGATGCCGAAACCAGCCTGCTCCCAGACGGGGAGATAGATATCGATTATCGTGTATTATCGGCACAGTATAACAACGGACCCTGGAGCCTGACCCTGGAGTACATGGACCAACCGATAGATTATAAAGGTTTCAGCGGCCAACTCGATGTCGCCGATACAACCGTGGACGGTTACTACCTTCAAGGGAACTATCGACTGCACGAGGATTGGGAGCTTTTCACCCGTTACGAGGAGAGTCACTATGACAAGAACGATAAAAACGGAAGCGAGAGCAGCGCCAAGCTCGGACCGCCCGCGCATACATTCTTCAGTGAATTGTGGACCCTTGGAGTCCTCTGGGAACCGACCGAACAGCTGATGTTTCGGGCGGAATTCAGCAACATAGATGGCACCATATTCCTGTCCAACCTGGAAAACAACCCTGGTGATACCCGCCGGGATTGGAACCTGTTTTCACTGCTTGTCTCCTACAGTTTCTGAAACATCGACATGAACTCAGACAGCAGCAAGCCCGCCAAGGATCAGACGAAAACGCAGATAAAAGAGCGCTTCTTTCTCAGTCTGAAATGGAAGGTTGTGCTGCTGTTCAGTCTGGTGCTGTTCATCATAAACGCCGGTTTGGCGGGTATGGGTTATCTCCAGCAAAGCAAGCTTTTCGACACCTATCAGGGGCGAATACTGCAGCAACATAGCAGACAGGTAAAGTCTTTGCTCGACGCCAGCTTTTTTCGTTTGGAGCAGATTGCCCTGATGATTCCGGTATTGTCAGAAGTCGCCACGGCATCGGATGATTTAACCCTGGGGGAAAAACTGGAAAGATTCTTTCAACACAGCGAGGCGACACTCGAGATTGATTGGGGATTGGAAGAGGCTGCCTATTATAACCAAGACAATCTATTGCAATTCAATTGGCAAGCAGGAGAACTCGACGACTCCTTCGCAGAACTGATCGATGCGGTCAATCGCCTGGAAGTGCCCTTGACCAAACTTTATTGTGATGTTCGCTGCAGACAATATGTTGCGGTCCCGCTACTGGATAAAGGCAAACATGCCGGGGTAATACTCCTCGGTCGGTCGCTGGCTGATGTGATCATAGAATTCAAGGAGCTGGCAAAGACCGATGTCGCGATTATCAACCGTCCCAAGGATCCGGAAAAGTTAAGCGGTAGAAATCGCTTCCTGATTGAATGGCAGCGTTACATAGCCGGTTCCAGCAATTTAAGCCAGCTGATACCCTTGTTGCAGTCGACAGCAAGCAAGATGGAATTGAATCAGTTGCTGGAAAGCAAGTACACCACCATCTGGAATGGTGAACACTATGCGCTCAGCCTGATACCCGCCAGCAGTGACGCCACAACCGTAGCCGCAGATTTTGTAATCGCAAGCAACATTACTCCGGTAGTCAATCAGATCAAGCAGGCCACAACCCAATCCATAATCATCGGCATAATCGGCTTTGCGGTATCCGAGCTCTTGTTGGCGCTTTTTCTTTGGCAGCCAATGAAACGACTGCTGATGATCTCAGACAGCCTGCCTTTGCTGGCTAAGAATGCATTTCATGAGGTGAGAAGCAAACTCTCCCTCAAACATCGGGATTGGTATCAGGACGAAATCGACATCGCCAGCGACTCCGCCATCCAGTTGACGCATACCCTGGAACACCTGCACAACGAGATCAAGACCAATACCGAGAATCTCATCAAGCGCAGTAAGGAGCTGGCGGTAGAACGCGACTTTCTCAACACCATCATGGAGAGTGCCCAGGTAATCATTCTGACCCAGGACTGCAATGGCGCCATCCTCACCATCAATCCGGAGGGGGGCGAGTTCATCGGCATCAGAAACTACGAACCCGGCACCCGCCATTTTTGCGATCTCTTTATGAATGTCAATGACATAAAAGAGATGAAACATGTCATGCTGCGGCTGCGTGATCAGATGATCAATTCATACCAGCACGATGCCAGCGCGCTCTCTTCAGATGGACAGAAAAAGACCATTTCCTGGGTTCACTCCCCATTGGCCGGCAAACAGGATTCCAACGAAACAGTGATCCTCTCGGTGGGGCTCGATATTACCGACAGGGAGGTTGCGGAGGAGCGGCTTGCATGGCTTGCCAAACACGATCCTCTGACTGAACTCTACAACCGGCGCAACTTTCAAACAGAGTTCGATAGAATCGTCACCCTCGCAGAACGCTATCACCATGACACTGCACTGCTCTTCTTCGATCTGGATCAATTCAAGTATATCAATGATGCAAGCGGCCATCAGGCAGGTGACGCCTTGCTCCAGATCGTCGCCAGAAAGCTGCGCGAGGTCACACGATCCACCGATCTCCTGGCACGGCTGGGTGGAGACGAGTTCGCAATCGTCATCCCGGAGACCGGCATCCAAGGCGCTACCCAATTTGCCGACAAACTCTTATCCGAGCTTAAACAGATCACGATCCCGCTGAGGGGCCACAGCCATCGCATATCGGCAAGCATCGGAATCGTGACCTATCCCAAGCATGGCATCACGAGTGAAGAGCTGCTGTCGAATGCCGACCTCGCCATGTACCAGGCAAAAGAGAGCGGCAGGGATCAGTGGCATATCTTCTCCAGCAGGGAACAGGTCCGTGAAGAGATGAGTAACCGGGTCACCTGGAAGGACAAGATCGAGCAGGCCTTGGCCGAAAACCGATTCGTACTCCACTACCAACCCATCATGGAGATAGCCAATGGTGAAATCACCCACTATGAAGTATTGATCAGGATGGTGGAGAGCGATGGCACGCTTGCAATGCCCGGCAAGTTCATCCCGGTTGCGGAGCGAACAGGCTTGATACATCAAATCAATCGTTATGTGCTCGCCACCTCGATTCAACAACTCGCAAGCATGAACCAAGAAGCGCAGAATATAACCCTCTCCATCAATCTCTCCGGCCGGGTTGTCGAGGACCCCGAGCTGCTATCACAGCTGACACGACTGCTCAATTCCAGCGGCATCAACCCTGAACGTCTGGTATTCGAACTGACAGAGACTGCGGCACTGGCTGATGTCAATGCAGCGGTCGATCTGATGAGCGAACTTCAAGCCCTTGGCTGCCATTTTGCCCTGGATGATTTCGGTGTTGGCTTCTCCTCCTTTTACTACCTGAGGGAACTGCCCCTCGACATCGTCAAGATCGATGGATCGTTCATTAAGAACCTGACCACGAATACCAAGGACCAGGTCTTCGTCAAGGCCTTGACCCAGATGGCGAACGCCCTGGGTAAGGTTACCGTTGCCGAGTTCGTCGAGGACGAGCCGACGCTTAAACTCCTCAAGGAAATTGGTGTCGCCTATGCACAGGGTTACCATATAGGCCGCCCCTCGCCGGAGATTCCTGTCGTTGCCAAGTTAAACTCCTCGATTACACTTTGATCACCACCACCTGGCAGCTGCCGATACGCTTGACGAAATTATCCTGAGTATCCCTAAATAGCACTATTTCCGCCGATCCAATGTTTCACTCGTCCGCGTAAAACGTTCATAATTCCAGGACCGGCTGACAGCATCCAGAGGAAGACTGATCATCGTGGCAAAAAAACAGGTCGCCATCATTGAGGATGAAGAGGTGATTCGCAATAATTATATCGACTATTTGAGTCGACAGGGTTACTCGGCCATTGGCTATGCCAATCGCGAGCAGGCTTTGACCGCCTTCACCAAGGCGTTACCCGACCTGGTTATCCTCGATATCGGCCTCGCGGATGACATCGATGGCGGTTTCGAACTCTGTCGCGATCTGCGCAATCGCTCAAACACCCTGCCGATCATTTTTCTTACTGCCCGGGACAGCGACTTCGATAGCGTTGCCGGCTTGCGGCTTGGTGCCGATGACTATCTCACCAAGGAGATAAGCCTCCCCCACCTGGCAGCCAGGATAGCCGCCCTGTTCCGACGCGTCGATGCCATGGAGCAGACACGACCGAGTGAATCACTGTTGACCCGTGGAGACCTGCAGCTGGACCGTGATCGCCTCACCATTCAATGGAAGCAGCTACCGATCAATCTTACTGTCACCGAATTTTGGATGCTGTACGCCCTGGTACGCCATCCTGGACATGTTCGCAGTCGGGACCAGTTGATGGAGGAAGCGCATATCTATGTGGACGGCGCCAGCATCACCACCCACATCAAGCGCATTCGTCGAAAATTCCAACAGGTCGACAGCGATTTCAACCGCATTGAATCGGTATACGGCGCCGGTTACCGCTGGAACGCCTAACCCTATCGGCAATCCGCGGCTGGTATAATAGCGAGATGCCTGAAAACACCAGACTGCACTTCACCCAAACGCTGCGATTCAAACTCCTGCTTGCATCCCTCAGCCTGGTGATGATTCCCTGGGCGGGTTACCACTACCTCTCGGAGATGGAGAGATCCCTGCGTCAGGCGCAGGAGGTGCTGCTTCTTAATCGGGCAGAAGTTGTTGCCAATATGTTAGCCACAAACGACGGTGACTGGCTTGCAGACGACAGTGTAACTGAGGCTGCGCCAGTCCAATCCCTCTATGTCCATCCGCTTCGCTCCCCTCCGGCGATCGATGGTTATGACGAAGAGTGGTTCGATCTGAAACCCAAATCCCGCCAGTTCAGAGCCAACGCAACTGATGCAGATGCGGTGAGCCTGCAGTGGCTGGCTGGGTTTTATGGAGACTCCATCTATATCATGGTCGAGATCAGTGACCCGATCCTGATCTATCCACAATCGGAGAGGGCACTGAGTCGGGGTGACCACCTGTTGCTGGCCCTGCCCGGCCCGTCAGGCAAGAGTCGAAAATACCGCATTGGCACCCCCGCACCGGGCTGGGTCAATGTCGTCGAGTATGAATCCAACCGCCAACAGACCGCCATCAACGGCGAATGGCAGGAGACCGAGGATGGATATCGTGTGGAACTGCGGATACCCCGTCCACTCTCCGCCGGTCATCTCTCCCTTTCGGCGGTCGATATCGACGAGGCAGGTGCCAATCCTGTCGGGATTGCCTCCACTTCCGGCTGGGATAGCAATAAGAACCTATCCCGCTTGGTCATGCCGACGATGCAGGTCGACAGCCTGTTGCATGGTCTCGACGGAAAAAGCCATCGCTACACCGTACTCAACAGAGAGCGCCAGGTTATTGGCCGATACGGCAAGTTAGATCAGGCCGTGGATACAAATACCCTGTTGAGTCGTCTGCTAGCACTACTCTCGCTTTCAGCTGGCGATAGAGAGCTCGATGCGAGGAAGGGGGTGGGACGATTGGACGGTCCGGAGATCCGTCGATCACTCGCCGGCGAAGGAGCTGTCTATCGATATAAAATAGCCGGGTCGAAGAGTCTGATACTTTCAGCCGCGCAACCCATCATGGTCAAACACAGGACCCTGGGCTCGGTGGTGGTGGAACGGAGCACACAAGAAATCCTGCTGTTGCAACAGAGCGCATTCGAGCGTCTCCTCCTCATCAGCCTGATACTGTTTATCATCACCGGAGGCACACTGCTGCTGTTTGCCACAAACCTGACCCGACGCATCACTCAGCTCAGCAACAAATATAGCCGCGCGGTCAGCAGGGACGGAAGAATCATGGAAAAAGTCCAAGCGGTTAAGGACAAAGACGAGCTGGGAGAGTTGGACCGGAGTTTCAGTGCCGTGTTAAAGCGCTCAACCGCCTACACCGGGTACCTTGAGTCCATGGCATCGAGACTCAGCCATGAATTCCGCACCCCGCTGGCAATGATACAGAGCTCTTTGGAGATTGTTCGGGAAGAGCGCGCCCAGGGCAGCGGTTCAAGCTATATCGAACGGGCGCTGGACGGCACCCGAAGGCTCAACCTGATTCTTACCCGGATAGGCGAGGCCAGCCGCCTAGAGCAATCGCTGCAGAGCAGTGAAAAGGAGAAGCTGGATCTTACCGCGTTCTGCAGCGCCTTGTGTGACGGTTACGCGATCACCTATCCGCAGGTCGAATTTACCTGCCGGCTATCAACCGATCCGCTCTGGATGGAGCTATCCCCCGATCTAATCAGCCAGGCAATTGACAAACTGGTTGGTAATGCCATCGATTATCATCAGCCGGGCAGTGCCATAATCATGGAAGTGGAAAACGATCAAAGCGAAGCGGTTCACATCAAGGTTAAGAACAAAGGCCCAAGGATAGCGGAGAGCGATGTTTCCAAACTGTTTTATGCCATGGAATCCAAAAGAGAGAATAACGACCATCAGATTCATCTCGGCCTTGGGTTATATCTCGTGCGTTTGATAGCCGAGTTTCACGGAGGCAGCGCCAGGGTGGAGAATGAGGCCGATGGTGTTTGCTTTGTAATCACCCTTCCCTACCGGAGTTGAGAAGCACCGCTATGCGGCCCGAGGATAAAATGCTGCGGCCTCTAACACCGACTGGATGAGCGCTAACAATCCTTAGCCTTATCATCTTCAAGGTAGGTAAGGATTAATTTCATCAGTGCAACGGTTTTTTCATCGATCCTGGGATCCTCGGCAAAAAAGTGATCGCTCCCCAGGGCAACAATCGTCAAACTTTGCGGTGCTATCGCATCGGTAAGCAGGGTTAGGCCGTCATTGGGCCCATCCGACCTTAGCAGTGGATAGTTGTCTCTGGAGTAGCGACTGATTTGTCCCGACAGCGGGATACCCAGGTAGTTTATAACAAGAATATCCGGATCGATTTGCAGCTCGGCAAATCTCCTTCTGCTCTCCTTTGCTGACATGCTGGTGATAGCCTCCAGATCCCAATCCTTGTGCCAGGCAACCAGTGAAAGAAACCAGCGCCGATACCAGACCCGGTAGTGGTCAACCACCGGGCTACCCTGCAGGATACCACCAAGATTGATCCAGGCCTTTATAGAATCCGGCTCGTTCCCGGTAAAGCGATCACTTAGCGCCAAGTGGATGGCCGGCCCGGCCGAACTCGCGCCAACGATCAACATTTTCTTATCCGTCCCAAGGTATTTGGTGATGGCGTTGGCCAAGACCGACGCGTTCTCCTCCACGCCACCTGTGGGCGGCAGTTCAACCAGATAATTTTCTAGACCGAATTGCGTGGCAAGTATCCGTGGTTTCGCAAAATCCGAGCCGGTCAGGTATCCGGTCTCAACATAATCCCACCCGGGAACAAACAGCGCCAGATAGGACGAGGGGTCCGCATCGGCAGCTATTGTGGTGTTGAGGAGATGGGAAAAGGATTGGTTAATCTGTTTGTTGCACTCAATGTTCAATAGCCGATCAGCAAGAAACAGCGAGGCAAAGTCAACCGAAAAATCGTTAGCGATCCGCTTAAGCTCTTCCCGTGTCGGGATGGGATTGCCGCTGTTGCGGTAAAGCGCGGAGATTTTTATATCCATCTCCCTGTTTTCATGGTTTCCATTGAGGTAATCCTCGAGATAATAGCGAGCTATTTCGGAATCCACTGTGGTATTGACGGTTTCACCAAACAACTTCCCAGCGGCAGGAATCTTTGGCACCGAACCGCAGGCCCCGAGGATAAGCGTGGCCAACAGGAGTAGAGTTGAGACGATGGATGGTTTCTGCCCGTACACTTTTCAATCAGACAACAACACACTGCTGACATCTTTTTTAGCTACAAACAGCCTTGTTCTTCTTATTGCCCGAGGTGCGACGAGAAGCCAAGGAGTTCTATGTGTTGCTTAATCAAGTCAAAACTAATAACTTAAAACTCTTTATTCGCGTTCTTCAATCCAGGCCGCCTGAATGGCCTCCAGGATCTTCTCACCCGAGTGGTGGGGGTCGTCATCAAAGTCGTCCAGGGCGACCACCCAATCGCGTAGATCGACAAAATTGATATAGCGTGGATCCACATCGGGGTGCTTCTCATCGAGCTCGATGGCGATATCCAGACTATCGATCCACTTCAATCCCATGACAATCTCCTCAGTGGTTTTCAGCAACCATGTTTATCGTGTACTTGGGTATCTCTATCACCAGATCCTCTTCACCGACAAGCGCCTGACAACTGAGACGCGACTCCGGTTCAAGACCCCAGGCCTTGTCGAGCATATCCTCCTCCGTCTCATCCGCTTCACCCAGGGAGTCGAAACCTTCGCGAATGATGACATGACAGGTGGTGCAGGCACAGGATTTCTCGCAGGCGTGTTCGATTTCAATACCGTTCTGCAACGCGGCGTCGCAGATGGAGGTACCAGGCTCAACATCGATAACCGCGCCGTCGGGACAGATCTCTTCATGGGGTAGGAAAATAATTTGCGTCATACTGCCACCTACTCGAATTCGTCGACGTTATGTCCTGACATGGCCTGTTTAATACTTTGATTCATGCGTCGTTCGACATAGAAACCGCAGCGGCTTTCAAGCTGCGCTATGGCCTCTTTGATAACCATTTGATCATCGGCCCTGGCAACCGATTTCAATCCATCGAGCGCCTGCTCCACCTGCCGGCGCTCGGTAGAATCGAGCAACCGATCGCCATCGTCGGCCAGGGCCGCCTCCAGCGCCTCGATCACCCGGTCCGCCTCCACCTGTTGCTCGCGCAGGCTTCGCAGCCGCTTATCCTCGCCGGCGTGAGCGATGGAGTCACGCAGCATGGTCTCGATCTCATTGTCGGTCAAGCCGTAGGAGGGCTTGACCTCTATACTGGCCTGCACACCGCTGCTCTGCTCCACCGCGCTGACACTCAGCAGGCCATCCGCGTCGACCGCGAAGGTCACCCTTATCCGCGCGGCTCCGGCCACCATGGGCGGTATGCCCCGCAGTTCGAAGCGGGCCAGGGAGCGGCAGTCGCTGACCAGCTCCCGCTCTCCCTGCACCACGTGGATCGCCATTGCCGTCTGGCCGTCCTTGAAGGTGGTGAACTCCTGTGCCCGCGCCACCGGAATGGTGGTATTGCGGCTGATCAGCTTTTCGCTCAAACCGCCCATGGTCTCGATACCCAGGGAGAGGGGAATGACATCCAGCAGCAACATCTCATCGTCGGGCTTGTTACCGGCAAGGATATCGGCCTGAATCGCGGCGCCCACCGCCACCACGCGGTCGGGATCGATCTCCACCAGGGGCTCGGTGCCGAAAAGCTCACCCACTCTCTCACGGACCCTGGGGACCCGGGTCGAACCGCCGACCATAACCACATCCTCAACCTCGTCAGCGGTAATCCCGGCATCCCTTATCGCCCTGCGGCAGGCAATCAGGGTCTTCTTGATCAAGGGATCGATCAGTTCGTTGAAGGTCGCTCTGTCGAGCCGTCCCTGCCAGGCCCCGCCCCCATCCAGGGCGACGCTGACCGGGGTCTCATCAGCACCGCTGAGCGCCTCTTTGGCCGCACAGCCCGCCACCATCAGGCGTTTCAGCTGAGCGTGATCGGCATTGTCCTCAATCCCAGCCTGCCGCATGATCCACTCGGCCACCACACGATCGAAATCGTCACCGCCAAGGGCAGAGTCGCCTCCGGTGGCCATCACCTCGAAGACCCCCTTGTGGAGTCTGAGGATCGAGATATCGAAGGTGCCGCCACCCAGATCGTAGATGGCATGAACGCCTTCCGCGCCCTTGTCCAAACCGTAGGCGACGGCTGCCGCAGTCGGTTCGTTGAGCAGGCGCAAGACATGCATACCCGCCAGTTTCGCCGCATCCTTGGTGGCTTGACGCTGGGCTTCATCGAAGTAGGCCGGAACAGTGATCACGACACCGCTCAATTCGCCACCAAGAGAGGCCTCGGCGCGTTGCCCCAGCACCTTGAGTATCTCGGCAGAGACCTCAACCGGACTGACCTCCCCCGCCACCGTCTGGATACGGGGTACAGTGGTATGTTCCTGAACAAAACGGTAGGGGAGCCTGTTGCCGATTGTCTTGATGTCGTCGATCCCCCGCCCGATCAATCGTTTGGCGGAGGAGATGGTGTTCAGCGGATCATCGGTCTCGGCCCGCTTCGCCCCATGTCCAACCTCCATGGAATCCTTGCGGTACCTCACCACGGATGGCAGCAGATGCCGGCCCTCGTCATCGGGCAGGGTATCGGCGCGTCCGCTGCGCACGCTCGCCACCAGGGAGTTGGTGGTGCCCAGGTCGATGCCCGCCGCCAGGCGGTGTTGATGGGGTGCCTGGGCCTGGCCCGGCTCTGAAATCTGCAGCAGTGCCATCTATCTCGATTCCGTCGGATGCCTCAATTCAACTCATCTTCCAGTTCAGCTTCAACACTCTCCGCCTCGGTGTGCAGCTTCTTGAGAAAGCGCATTTTGCGCAGAATCTCACGGGCGGCCTGCAACTGCTCTTCCGTTGGCGTTTCAAAACAGACCGCCATCTGCGCCACCAGACTGTTGATCTGCTTGTTTATCCGCCCGCGCAAGTCGGCAATCGCGTTGTAGGGATCGGCCTGGCCACGGACCTCCTCCAACTCCTCCCGCAACTCCATCTGCTGCATCAGAAAGGCCGCATCCTGGGTCGACTCGTTCAAGGTATCCATCTCGATGCCGTGTAATGAGAGCAGATAACCGGCACGGGCGATCGGATCCTTGAGGGTCTCAAAGGCCTCGTTGATCAATGCGGCACTCTGGACCGACAGTCGCCGCTCCTGTTCGCTTGCATTGGCATACCGATCGGGATGGATCACCCGCTGCAACTCGCGATAGCGTTCAGAAAGCGCATTGGCATCGACGATATAGGCAACCGGCAAGCCAAACAGATCAAAATAGTTTTTCGAAAAATCCAGCATATCGAAAAAAACGGCTGCCCTGAGGCAGCCGTTCTCTGTCCTGTTGTGACCCTGTCTCAGACGTTAAAACTCTCACCACATCCGCACTCGCTCTTGGCGTTGGGATTGTTGAATTTAAAACCTTCATTCAGGCCCTCTCGGGCATAGTCGACTTGTGTGCCATCCAGATAGACCAGACTCTTTGAATCGACGATCACCTGCACCCCGCGGTCTTCGAATACCTGGTCATCTTCCTCAAGCTCATCCACAAACTCCATTTCATAGGCCATTCCGGAACAGCCGGAGGTACGCACACTCAGTCGGATACCCAGCCCCTTGCCCCGGTTGGCGAGGAAGGCCTGGACTCTATCGGCTGCCGCCTCTGTAATCGTAATACCCATGTCTACTACTCTACCAGATCACACCATTCAATTGCGGTTATTTGGTATTTTTTTCCGAGAAGTCCTTGATCGCCGCCTTGATGGCATCCTCGGCCAAGACTGAGCAGTGCACCTTCACCGGCGGCAGGGCCAACTCGTCGGCGATATCCGAATTCTTGATCTCCTGGGCTTGGTCCAGGGTTTTTCCCTTGACCCATTCGGTCAGCAGGCTGCTGGAGGCGATGGCCGATCCGCAACCATAGGTCTTGAAGCGGGCATCCTCGATGACCCCATCGTCATTGACCTTGATCTGCAGACGCATCACGTCACCGCAGGCAGGCGCACCCACCATGCCGGTACCGACGCTGGTATCGTCCTTATCGAAACTACCCACATTTCGCGGGTTTTCATAATGGTCCAGAACCTTGTCACTATATGCCATGATCTACAACCTCTGAATAACGGAGCTTGCGTGTTAGTGCGCAGCCCATTGAATGGATTTCAGGTCGATGCCATCCTTGAACATCTCCCACAGGGGCGACAGCTCCCGCAACCGTTCCACTTCGGTCTGAATCTTGTTGATTGCGTAATCCACCTCATCCGCGGTGGAAAAGCGTCCCAGGGTAAAACGAATGGAGCTGTGCGCCAGCTCGTCCTCGCGCCCCAGGGCGCGTAAAACATAACTCGGTTCCAGGCTTGCCGAGGTGCAGGCTGAACCTGACGATACCGCGAGATCCTTCAGTGCCATGATCAGGGATTCGCCTTCGACAAAGGCGAAACTGACATTCAGGTTACCGGCGACCCGCTGATCCCGATCGCCGTTGAGATAGGCCTCTTCGATATCGTTGATACCCTCCCAAAGTCGGTTGCGCAGTCCCAGAACACGCTCGTTTTCCGCCGCCATCTCTTCCCCTGCGAGCCTGAACGCCTCTCCCATGCCGACGATCTGGTGGGTCGCCAGGGTGCCGGAACGCATGCCGCGTTCGTGACCACCGCCATGCATCTGCGCCTCCAGGCGCACCCTCGGCTTACGCCTGACGTAGAGCGCGCCTATGCCCTTGGGACCATAGATTTTGTGTGCCGAGAAGGACATCAAATCGACCTTCATGGTCTGCAGGTCAATCGGCACCTTGCCGGCGCTCTGCGCGGCATCCACATGAAACAGAATCTTGCGCTCCCGGGTTATTTCACCGATGGCCTGGATATCCTGAATCACGCCAATCTCGTTGTTGACATGCATGATCGAGACGAGAATGGTGTCGTCACGCAACGCGGCCCGCAGCTTGTCGAGGTCGATCAGACCGTTGGGCTCGGGATCGAGATAGGTTATCTCGAAGTCGTGGCGCTCCAGTTGCCGGCAGGTATCGAGCACCGCCTTGTGTTCGGTTTTGCAGGTGACGATATGGCGGCCCTTCTTGGCATAGAATTCCGCCACGCCTTTTATCGCCAGGTTGTCCGATTCAGTGGCGCCGGAAGTCCAGACTATCTCCTTGGGATCGGCATTCACCAGCTCGGCCACCTGTTGCCGAGCCCTGCTGATGGCTTCATCCGCGGTCCAGCCAAAGGCGTGGGATCGCGAGGCGGCGTTGCCGAAATCACCGTCCGGGGTTAGGTAACGGCACATGATTTCCGCAACACGGGGATCCACCGGCGTGGTGGCCGAGTAGTCCATATAGATGGGTAACTTCATCTCAAACTCCGACATCGAATCTATCAAGCGCCCGCCAAGTCGCCTGAGCCATCCACCAGTGAAACATCCAACCCCGATTGTTCCTTGTCAGGGTGATCCTGGCGGTCCGCGACTTCGCGCACCGCCTGTCGGTCCATGAGATCCTGCAGACTTATTTTGTTGAGATAGCCATAGATTTGATTACTGAGATCCGACCACAAGTCGTGGGTCAGGCAGCGCTCGTTGTTCTGGCAGTTGTGGGCGCCGTTACAGCGGGTGGTATCGATATTTTCGTCGACTGCCGAGATCACCTCACCCACAAAAATCTCATCTGCGCCCCTGCCCAGGCTATAGCCGCCGCCTGGTCCCCGGACACTGGCGACCAATGACTTTTTACGCAAGCGGGAGAACAGCTGCTCCAGATAGGAGAGCGAAATCCCCTGACGCTGAGCGATATCAGCAAGGGTTATCGGGCCCTCCCCATAGTGGAGGGATAGGTCCAGCATTGCGGTCACTGCGTATCGGCCTTTTGTGGTAAGCTTCACTTCTCGAGCTCCGTGAATATTTCCAAACGCTAATATACATTCCCAAGCAAATTAGTCAAGATTATCCCACCCGGTTTATTCGGTGGTTTTCTCTTTCTCGGGAACCTCTTCATCCAGTTTTTGCAGCTCCTCGGCCGTCGAAATGATCTCGCAGGAGTCCAGCGCCGGGAGATCAGCGTCGCTCTCTTCCACGCCCAGACGTTTCAGGGCCTCGCACATCGACTCCATTCTCTTGTCCATCACATGGATATGATCAAGCATGCAGTTGATGGCATGGGCTACCGGATCCGCTGCATCCTTGGTCGCCCCGTAGGCATCGAAACCGATCTTCTTGGCGATCTTCTCCCGATGCTCCGCCTGTTCCGGCCTCTTCGCGGTAATCAGCTTTCCGGGAACGCCCACCACGGTTGAACCCGCGGGTACATCCTTTACCACCACCGAGTTGGAGCCTATCCTGACCCCTTCGCCGATAACGATGGGACCCAATACCTTCGCCCCCGCACCGACGACCACGTTGTTTTCCAGGGTGGGGTGGCGTTTTCCCTTCTCCCAGCTCGTACCGCCCAGGGTGACGCCGTGGTAGAGGGTGCAATCGTCACCGATCACGGCGGTCTCTCCGATCACGACTCCCATACCGTGATCGATGAAAAAGCGCCTGCCGATCACCGCACCCGGATGGATCTCTATCCCGGTCAGCAATCTGGCGATATTGGAGATCACCCGGGCAAGCCACTTCAATCCCAAACCCCACAACCAGTGGCCAAACCGATGGAAGACCACGGCATGGACACCGGGGTAGGTGGTGATAACCTCGAAGGCGTTACGTGCCGCTGGGTCCCGTTCGAAAACGCTCTGGATATCCTCTTTCCAACGAGAGACTTTCTCTTCACCTGAAGTTTCCAACTGCCTACCTACATGTGTGTGAATAAACTCTGGAGCCACATTTATAATGTTGGCATGAGGGTAGCAGATTATCCACAATCCCGCACAAAATACTAGGGTATTATTCCAGGTTCGAGATGCGGGGTGGGAAACCGCTTTCGCCGTTCAGCGACGCATCGATTTGCGTCCCTGCATGGCACTGAGTATTCCGCGCATGATATTGATTTCGTCCTTGTCCGGCCGCGCCCGCTGGAACAGGCTGCGCAATCTACGCAGCAGCTTCTGCGACTGGCGCGGGTCGGTAAATCCGATGTCGTCCAGAGCCTGCGCCAGATGCTCGTGAAAGCCCTGCAGCATCTCGGCGGTGGCCAGGTCCCTCCGGCTCTCCAAAACCGCCTCAGGCTCGCCACGTTGGGCGATATAGATCTCGTAGGCCAGGACCTGGACCGCCGCGCCCAGATTGAGCGAACTGTAAGCCTCGTTGGTGGGGATGTTGACAAGAAATGTGCAGCGATCCAGTTCACTGTTGGTGAGGCCCGAACGTTCGCGTCCGAAGACCAGCGCCACATCCCCCTGCCGCGCCTCCTCCACCAGTTTGGCGGCGGCCTCCCTGGGCGAAACCACAGGCCACTCCACGCTGCGGCTGCGGGCGCTGGTGCCGACCACGAGGCGGCAGCCTGCCAGGGCCTCATCGAGGGATCCGGACACCCGGGCGCTGTTCAACAGGTCGTCGGCGCCGGAGGCCCTGGATGTCGCCTCCTGGTGGGGAAACAGCTGCGGGGTGACCAGGTGGAGCTGGCTTAGCGCCATGTTCTTCATTGCCCGGGCCGCCGCCCCGATATTGCCCGGGTGGCTGGTGTCCACCAACACGATTCTGATATTTTTCAACATAGGCGAATTGAAATCCTACTGCCATGGATGGCGTGAATAAGTGCTTGACTGACGTCCGTCCAGTAATAACGAGTACTTTTCTACCCCCGGTGCCTGAGGGTTGTCTTTCTCCGACGCCCCGACAGTACATCCATGTACTGACGGGGCTAGCGCGGCATCCCTGCCGCTTCTACGAAAGACAACCCTCAGGCACCTGCCAGCGTTCATTATGGTTCTGGACTAACGTGGCTAAATATTATCGATGATTTTATCTTCTACTTCGTACTGGGGCATCTCTATGAAATAGTTTATCCATTCGCCCAGTTGCTGTATCCTCGCCGCCCATGAATCCGATGCTCACCATTGCCGTCCGCGCCGCCCGTGAAGCCGGGCGCGTCATCACCCGAAACTTCAATCGCCTCGACCGGCTCTCGGTCAGCGATAAAGGCAACAACGACTTCGTCTCTGAAGTCGATCGCAACGCGGAAGCGGTGATCATCAATCTGCTGCGTGAAAAGTATCCGAATCATGCCATTCTTGCTGAAGAGAGCGGCAAACACGACGGCGATGACTATCAATGGGTCATCGACCCGCTGGACGGTACCACCAATTTTCTCCACGGCCTGCCCCAGTTTGCCGTATCAATCGCGCTCAAGATCAAAAGTCGCCTGGAGGTCGGCGTTGTCTACAATCCGGTGAGCGAAGAGATGTATACCGCCTGCCGGGGTGAAGGCGCCCAATTGAATGACAGAAAGATCCGGGTCTCCAGCCGCAAGGGGCTCGATGGCGCCCTGCTGGGCACGGGCCTGCCCTACCGCGACTTCAGATTCACCGACAACTACATGGGTATGCTCAAGGACCTGATCAGGGAAAGCGCCGGGGTGCGTCGTCCCGGTTCCGCCGCCCTCGATTTCGCCTACGTTGCCGCCGGCCGCACCGACGGTTTCTGGGAACTCGGTCTTAAGGAATGGGACTTTGCAGCCGGCGCACTCCTGGTGAGGGAGGCGGGTGGCCTGGTCACCGACATCGGCGGCGGTGAGCGCTACCTCGAAACCGGTAATGTCATTGCCGGCAGCATCAAGGTCCACAACGCCATGCTGAAACGCATCCTACCCCACCTCGACAGCAAACTGACCGCTTAATTCCCATCCTGACGAATCAGGTTCACAGATTCATCCAAACCGGCCAACAGCCCCTCAAGAATGTCCCTACGCAACCGTTAGTTGGTGTGTAGACACTCTGAAACAGAGTGTTATTTCTAGAGCAACATGCTGATTTGAAATGCCATTCATGTGGGACACTAGAGATGACCGATGAGCAGACAAAAAAAAGAAAACTAAGCGATCACGCCCTGGAATTGATCATGCGGGACGTCTTGAACGGGTTGAAGGACTTTTCACTGGATATGCAAACCGAAGTGGCAATGGCGGCCACGGAGGAGACCCACACACTCACCTCCGGCACGCTAAAAAAAGCACTGCGATCGAAACAGGAATGACGGTTTAAAACACCACGCCCGATTCGATCGTTCAGGGCATATCGTCTACCGTGCCATCCTCTTTCTTCACCGGCATCAGATCGGCACGACTGACCCCCATGAATATCACCGAGCTGCTCGCTACATAGATCGAGGAGTAGGTACCTATCACCACACCCACTATCAGCGCCAGGGCGAAACCGTGGATGATCTCGCCACCGAAAAGGAACAGGGCGATCAACACCAGTAAAGTGGTACCCGATGTTATCAGGGTACGGGAGAGGGTCTGATTGACCGAGGTGTTGATAACGTCCACCGCGTCGCCCTTGCGGATCTTCCTGAAGTTCTCCCGAATTCGGTCGTAGACCACGATGGTATCGTTGAGCGAGTAACCGATCACCGCCAATACCGCGGCCAACACCGGCAGATCGAACTCCACCTGGAACAGCGAGAAAAAACCGATGGTGATCAGCACGTCATGCACCAGGGCGATCACAGAACCGACGGCGAAACGGTATTCGAAGCGCAGACCGACATAGATCAGGATGCCGATCAGGGCATAGAGCATCGCCAGTCCGCCATCCTCGGTCAGCTCGTCTCCCACCTGGGGACCGACGAACTCCACCCTGCGCAGGTCCACCTGCGGATCGATTCCCTGCATTGCGCTGAAGGCACGGTCGCTGAGTACCGCACTCTCGATGTCCTCCCGGGGCGCCAGCCTTACCAACACATCCTTCGATGTGCCGAAGTGCTGGATCACCGCATCGTCGAAGCCATCCTTGGCCAGCGCCTCGCGGACCACGGGGAGTTCCACCGCCTGAGGATAGCCCACCTCGACCAGGGTGCCGCCGGTGAAGTCAATACCCAGGTTGAGTCCGCGGACGATGATCGATCCCACTGCAATCAGCAGCAGCACGGCGGAGAAGATCAGCGCGATATTGCGCTTGCCCATGAGGTCCAGATGTACATCTTTCAAGATCTGCATGACAAGACTCCTCTATATCGCCAGTGCTTTGACACGCTTGCGGCCGTAGATCATGTTGATCACGGCGCGGGTGCCGATGATCGCGGTAAACATGGAGGTACAGATGCCAATTGCCAGGGTTACCGCGAAGCCCTTGATCGGTCCGGTACCGAAACTGAAGAGCACGACGGCGGCGATCAGGGTGGTGATATTGGCGTCTATGATGGTGGAGAAGGCCTTCTCGTAACCGGCCTGGATGCTCGACTGGGGTGAGTTGCCGTTGGCCAACTCTTCGCGGATCCTCTGGAATATCAGCACATTCGCATCCACCGCCATACCCACGGTCAAGACGATACCGGCGATTCCCGGCAGGGTCAGGGTGGCCTGCAGCATGGAGAGTATCGCCACGATTAACACCAGATTCATCGCCAGCGCCATATCCGCTACCAGGCCGAACACCCGGTAGTAGACGGCCATGAATATCATCACCAGGACCAGGCCGATGACCACCGACTTGAAGCCCTGGTCGATACTGTCCTGTCCCAGGCTGGGGCCGATGGTACGCTCTTCGACGATCTCGATCGGCGCTGCCAGGGCACCCGCCCGCAGCAGCAGCGCCAGGTCCCTGGCCTCTTCCGTGGTATCGAGTCCGGTGGTCTGAAAACGCCTGCCGAAGGGCTCTCTGATGGTGGCGATGGAGATCACCTCCTCAACCCGCTTTTTCACCTTTACCGGCTTGCCGTCCACCATCCGCGTGGTGGTGCGGTTCTCGATAAACACCACCGCCATCGGCTTGCCCACATTCTCGTTGGTCATGCGCCGCATGCGCTTGGCGCCAACCCCATCCAGGCTGACAAAGACCGCCGGTTGGCCGGTCTGCTGATCGAGGCCCGATGAGGCATCGACGATCTGGTTACCGGTGACGATCACACGTTTCTTCAGCAATACAGGCTGACCGTCCCGCTCACGGTAGAGGTTGGAACCAGGTGGAACACGGCCGTTCACCGCATCCTCGACGCTGTGTTCGGTGTCAGCCAGGCGGTATTCCAGGGTCGCGGTGGCACCCAATATCTCCTTCAGTTTTGCCGGATCCTGGGCGCCGGGCAACTGCACCACGATCCGGCGTACACCCTGTTGCTGGATCAGTGGTTCAGCGATGCCGAGGGCGTTGACCCGATTACGCAGGGTGGTGATGTTCTGCTGCAGGGCGAAACGCTGTACCTCCTGCCTCTCCGCCGGGGAGAGAGAGACGATCACCAGAAACGCATCCGCCTCATCGCTACTCTCCAGATTCAGGGAGCGGAACTCGTTGCCGATCAGATCCGATGCCTGGTCGCGCTTCTCGGCATTGTTGAATTTGACCACGACCTGATCCTTTTCACGGCTGATGCGGGTATAGCGCAACTTTTTCTCGCGCAGCAAGGTTCGTATATCACCGCTGTAGCGTTCGGCCGCCTGTTCGATCGCTGCATCCATGTCCACATCGATGAGCACATGAATACCGCCCCTGAGATCGAGTCCCAGATACATCGGCTCTGCACCCAGGCCAACCAGCCAATCGGGAAGATCGGGGGCTAGGGTCAAGGCCGGGGTGTAGTTCTCACCCAGTTCCGCGGCAACCAGGTCGATGGCCTTCAACTGATCCTCGGAACTGCGGAAGCGCACCAGCAGTTTGCCATTCTGTTTTTGCCCTATCCCCTTGACCGTGATTCCCACCTTTTCCAGCGCCTCTTGCACCCGGGACTCGGTGGTCTGGTCAATAACGGCGTCGCGTTGCGCGGAGATCTCCATGGACGGGTCCTGGTCGAATATATTCGGCAGGGCGAAGAGCCCACCCAACAGGACCACAACCAAAACCATCAGGTTTTTCCAAAGTGGGTATTGGTTCATGTTACTTTCAAAATCAATAGACTAAATGGAAAGTGGCTGTATGCGCCGGCGACTATAGCTCCTTTAGCGAACCCTTCGGCAGTACCGAATCGACAGCCTGCCTGCGGATCTTCACCGCGGTACCATCAGATACCTCGAGGAGAAGAAAGTTCTCGCCAAGATCGGTGATTTTTCCCGCCATGCCGCCGACAGTCACCACTTCATCCCCCTTGGCCAGGGCCTCTACCATCTTTTTATGCTCCTTCTGGCGCTTTACCTGGGGGCGAATCATCAGGAAGTAGAGCACGGCGCCAAAGATCACCAGGGGCAACAGCCCGGTGATCGCACTCGTCTCCCCGCCGGCCGGCGCCTGCGCAAACGCATCAGATATAAAAAAATTCATTTCAACTAACCTCTTGATCGGGTCAAAACTATGTCCGTCAGGCAGATTCTGCCCTGCGCTTAAAAATCAGCGGCCGATTATGACACAGAAGGCAAAAAGAAGCAGGCTTATATCAGCTTATGGGTTAAATCGGTCCCACTGCATCAGCGCGGCGGGGGGCGGCACCCACAGGGTGCATTCAATACCAGACCGAGACAAAGGCCTTGATCACATTGGCAGTGAATGAGTAGAGGGGCTCTTCACCGGCAACTCCGCCATCGGTGATGTCGCGGAAATCGTCATACTCGAAGCGGATCAGATCGACCGAGAGATTGAGGCTGCCATTATCGATAAACTGCCATCTCTCGGTGTTGAACTCATAGCTGACCATGAGACCAAGGGTGTGGCTCTGAAAGGTGCTCAATTCCTTATCCCGCGCGAGAAAGTTCTGTTCGTTTTGACGCGAAAAGAGATCGCTATAGAAGTCGGCCGCACTCTGGGTGTAGTAACGGTAGCGCACATCGATCACCCAATCCTGCTGCAGCGGATGGGTGTAGCCGAACTCCAGGTTGTGGGCGTCTATCCCCCAGGTATCATTGAAATAACGGTATTCACCGCTGAGGGCGGCACGATAGGGGAGAAAATATTTCAGCCGCATCGCCACGGCATTGCTGGTACGGGTCTGCGGATAGCGTTCGGGTTGCAAGCCATAGCCGTTGGCACTGAGCGGATCGAGAAAGCGATAGGAGCGATAGGGATTGTTCAGGAAACCCTCGTCGGTGATCGTTTCGAAATCGATCCCAAGGATACTCTCCTTGGTCAAGACCTGGCTGAGACCGATACGGTAGTTCTGCCGCTTGATCGATGCCCCGAAATCATTGTCGCCGTTGCGGCTGATATCGTCGTTGCCCACCGCGTAACCCAGGGAGACGGTGGTCAGGTCGCCAAACATATCGTGACTGATGGAGAAGCTGCCGGTTTCGGCCTGATAATCGCTCTCGTCGCTCTGGGTCAGTGCCAGACTCATCAGGGTCTTGTTGTGGAGGTAGTCCATTGCCAGGGTCGATTCGGTACGCTCCTCGGTGTAGGGCGACGCCGTGCTGACCACGTCAACCGATGCGCTCGAAATGGAATCGACATAGTAATTGGCATTCAATGAAATATTGCCACCGAAGGACTTGCGCACCAGGATTGAAGGACCATCCACCTCGACGCCGCCGCCATCGTAACGGTGATACATCAGATCCGCCCGGTCTTCCGGAAGCACCGTAGCATGCAGGACCATGCTGAAGCTCAGCAGGAGAAGCAGCGAGAGGCAGTGGTGGAGAGAGAGACCGGGCCTGCCCTGCAGGGAGATCGATCGGAATGTCATACAACCTCTAGTTACAGCCACAACCCCCTCCACCGCCGCCCTCGGCGCCGCGGGCAGCCTCCCGGGTCTGATAGACATGATGTCGGTAGGCACCGGCAATGGGATCGCGTTCAAAACTCATTATCGGGTCGGCCAGATGAGCCCGCTCATAAGGTTGAACCCAGGGTTCGATACTGCACCCGGCCGCGCCAAGCACGCAGAGCGAGAGCAACAGCTGCCAGGTTATGCGTCGCACGATCTTCATCAGCTCACAAGTCACTCACGCAACAGTTCGCGTATCTGTTGCTGGTAATCCTCTTCGTAGCCAGGCTTGTAGCCCTTGTGGAGATAACGTATGCGGCCGTCCCGGTCGACCATGAAGGTGCTCGGCATCGCCTTGACCTGGTACTCTTTGCTCACCCGGCTGCGATCATCGTAGAGGATGGGAAAGCTTACCGGGAGATCTTTCAACATCTTGTCGGCAGCGGCCTTGTCCTCATCCACGTTGACTCCCAACAGGGAGAAGCCCAATGACTGGTAGCGCTCGAAGAGCTGCTGCAGCAACGGCATCTCCTGGCGGCATGGGCCACACCAGGATGCCCAGAAGTTGACCATAACCACCTGTCCCCTCAGCTCGCTCAGCTTGATGTTCACACCCTCTCTGCTCTTCAGCGTGAAATCGGGTGCCATGGGTTGCGCTTTGGCGGCAACCGCCTCGCCGCAAGCAAGGACCAGGCAGACGACTGCCAGGATCAGCGGTTGTACTCGATTTAGAACTTGGCGTTTACTCAACATCGTTATTCCCTCAAAAGAAATAGGTCAGGCCACCGTGGAGTTCGAAGTTGTGGATCGTCTCCGC
>NATV01000099.1 GCA_003094535.1 gamma proteobacterium symbiont of Ctena orbiculata
GGCGGCGGCCATGCTATCCACATTACCGGTATGCTGGATGGTGTTGATCAACGCCTCCGCGCCGCCTTCACGAAACCCCGGCAGGTCGGACTGCGACAATAGATTGAACAATCGGCCATCGGAATCCAACAACACCAGATGGCTCAATCGACTGCGCGTCAAGGCCACCCTGGCCCGATGAGCGGGGGCATCCACCGGCAGCGAAATCGGTGCGGCGGTCATGTAGGAGATCACCGGCTCGTTCAAGTCGGCACGCTTCAGCGTCACCGCATCGATGAGCTCCCGCAGCGTCACTATACCCAATGGAGTGTCACTCTGTTCCGCCACCACCCCGGCCTGGATGTCATCGCGATTGAGGGCGAACAGGGCATCGCGGATGCTGGTCTCCGGTAGAATGACCAAAGGTTGGCTCTGCACCAACTCCCTTAAGGGTATGTCACCAATCCCCGACGACATATGTGCGGAGTTAAACTCCGCCAGTGGTTTTGGTGGTCTTGGGCGAGGCTGTTTTGCCGGCATCATGGCGCTCTCTCCTTTCACTCCTGTGGCTGCAGAAGCTGGTTGACCTTGTCGACCAGGTCATGGGTTGAAAACGGCTTGGTAATATAGCCATCCGCGCCCAGAGAGATCCCCTTCTTGATCTCCGCTTCTCGCCCCTTGGCGCTCAATATCAATATCGGCATCGTAGAGAGAGCCGGATCCGTACGTATCTCACGACACACCTCAAAGCCGTTTTTGCGTGGCATCATGACATCCAGAATCAGCAGGTCGGGTGGTGACTGCGAGATTTTTTCCATCGCCTCCTGACCGTCACTCGCCGTCACAACCTCATAACCTTCCCGCTTCATCAGATACTCAACAGAAAGTACGATATTAGGCTCATCATCCACGATTAGAATAATCTTTGACATTGGCCCCTCCGGAGGTCATGCAGCTTTCTTTTTTTTAGGTAGTGCAAAGGTAAAGATAGCACCTTTCTTCTCTCTGCTTTCTGCCCAGATCTCCCCCCCCAGGTGCTCCAGAATCTTCTTGCTGATCGGCAGACCCAGCCCCGTTCCTATGGGTTTATTGCTTGTAGTCCCGGCCTGGCGAAACTTCTCGAAGATGTTGGGCAGTTCCTCGGCGGCGATTCCGGGTCCATTATCGGAAACGCTCACCTCATAGTATTCATCATTTGATCTAAGATTGACCGTCACCAACCCCCTCTTCTCCGGAACGTATTTGTTTGCATTCGACAGCAGGTTGAGCAACACCTGCATCAGGCGATCTCGATCACCAGTCACCACGCAGGGTTGCTCAGGAAGTTCGCGCTTGACCCGGGTACCGTGATCGGCGAATAACTGCTCTGTGGATGCCAGCGCCTCTTCGACAACCTCAAGCAAATCCACATCTTCCGCATTCCAATCGGCGCGACCCGATTCGATTTTCGCCAGATCCAGTACCTGGTTGACCAGGCGGGACAGGCGTTTTGTCTCATTGACGATGATGCCAAGGAAGCGCTGCCTTTCATTGAGCGGGACATCCGGATCGTCGTTGAGAATCTCGGAGAAGGCTCGTATCGAAGCGAGCGGAGTACGCAGTTCATGGGTCACCGAGGACATGAAATCATCCTTCAGGCGGTCAAGCTCCTGCAGGCGTTCATTGGCCTCCTTCAACTCGCGGGTGGCCGCCTCCAGTTGATGGGACTTCTGCTCAAGCTCTTTACTGTAGGAGCGGATCTGGGATGCCTCGTCGAGGATGTTCAACACCTCATCCATCCCCAGCGTCTCCTCCGTGGTTACCGATGAGACCATCACCCGGGCGGATGCGCTGCCAATCGCTCCCGCAAGCAGCGTCTCAGCAAAGTGGACCGTTTCCGCATCGGCGGGTAGTTGATTGATATCGTGGAGTTTGCGGCGTCTGGCGAAGCGCTGAAACAGGTGCTTGGCCCGATCGACGCCAAGGAATCGCTCAGCAAGATGCAACAGCTCTTTCACCTCGGCGGTACCCCGCCACAGACCGACCCCTAGAAATTGCTGGTTTTTCAGGGCATCCACGAAAAGAGATGCCTGGGTGGCTTCATCGACCCGGGGGGTTCTCCAGAGTGAAAACAGAAGATAGGCACCTATGTTGAAGGTCATACTCCAAAACAGGCAGTGGGTGATCTCGTTCAGTCCGCTCAGACCGAACAACGCTTGAGGTTTAAGCAGTTCGATGGCGAATGGCCCATGCTCCAGCAGGCCGGCCGGCAGCCATCCCGACTTCGCAAATGAAGGCAACAGCAGCGTATACATCCATATTGCGAAACCGGACAGGAGTCCGGCCAGGGCACCGCTGCGTGTGCCGCCGCGCCAGTAGAGGCCGATGATCAATGCCGGTGCGAACTGGGCCACCGCGGAGAAACTTATAAGGCCAATGCTGACCAATGCATAGGCTTCACCGGCGAGGCGGAAGTAGAGAAAGCCAAGCAACAGTATCAGAATAATGGCACCGCGCCTTATGCGCAGCAGAAGCTGGCTGAGATCGGCATTCGGGGGGATCTGTTTCCAGCGCTTCAACAACACCGGCATCACCAGATCGTTACAGACCATGGTCGACAGGGCGATGGTTTCGACGATCACCATCCCGGTGGCAGCGGACATGCCGCCGAGGAAGGCAAGCAGGGTTAAGGCGCTTTGATGATGCGCCATGGGAAGGGTCAAGACAAAGGTATCGGCATCCACATTCTGCCCGGCGAAGGTGAGTTGCCCCGCGAGCGCGATGGGAATGACAAAGATATTGATCAGAAACAGGTAGAGCGGAAACAACCAGACCGCGCGTCTCAAGTGCTGCTCGGAGCTGTTCTCAACCACGGCGACCTGGAACTGGCGCGGCAGCATCATCACCGCGAGTGCGGATAGCAGGGTCAAGGCGAACCAGTTCTCGTAGCCGTTCATACCGTCGATTATCAGCGGATTCAGAATACCGGCGGTTTCGGCTTTGTCGAAGAGATCGGTAAAACCGTCATGCAGCTGATAGGTCACGAAGATACCGACCGAGAGGAAGGCGATCAGCTTGACGATCGATTCAAATGCAATCGCGGCAACCATCCCTTCATGCCGCTCGCTGGCGTCAAGATGGCGGGTGCCAAAGAGAATGGTGAAGGCCGCCAGCAACAGGGCGACGTAGAGGGTCGTATCCTGCAGCAGGGGGAGCGAGTCCGCGGGATTCGGCATGGTGACATCGGGATAGGTCAACAGGATAGTGAAACTTCTCGAGATCGCCTTCAACTGCAGCGCGATGTAAGGCACGATGCCCAGCACTGCGATGACCGTC
>NATV01000100.1 GCA_003094535.1 gamma proteobacterium symbiont of Ctena orbiculata
GCCGGCCGGTTGCTCGACCTCGGCGCGGAATCGGTGCTGATAACCGGCAGCCATGACCCGGACGGGGGGAGTGAAATCATCCACCGTCTCTACCAGCCCTCCAGCCCCCCAATCCTCTCCCGCTGGCAGCGCTTGGCGGGTGAATATCACGGCTCCGGTTGCACCCTGACCTCCGCCATTGCCGCGAGGATGGCCGTGGGCGAGGCGTTGCCGGTCGCGGTGGAACAGGGACTGGCCTACAGTTGGTCGGCAATTTCGCAAGGCTTCAGGACAGGACGATGTCAAGCAATCCCTGAACGGCTTGCCTCCATCCGGCGCGCGCACCACGATGAAGGCAAATAGCGCAGCCAGCCTGCGGGGCCTGTATGCCATAACCGATTCCCGACTCAGCCCCGGGGATCGACTGCTGCAGCATGTGGAGGCGGCACTGCAGGGAGGTGCCGCCCTCATCCAGTACCGGGATAAAACCGCAAGCACCGTCCGGCGCCTTGCGGATGCCACCGCCTTGAGACGCCTCTGCAGGGATCACGATGCGCTGCTGATCATCAATGATGACGTCGATCTGGCCAAGCGGATCGACGCCGATGGCGTCCACCTCGGGGGGGAGGACAGCTCACTCGCATCCGCCCGCAAGCGGCTTGGCAAGGATGCCGTTATCGGCATCTCCTGCTACAACCGGCTGGAACTCGCCCAAGCAGCGGCTGCTCGCGGTGCCGACTACATCGCCTTCGGACGATTCTTCCCATCCCGCACCAAACCCGACGCGGTACAGGCCCATGCGGCGCTTTTAACCACGGCCAAAGCTGAACTCGAAGTGCCCCTGGTTGCCATCGGCGGGATAACGCCGGAGAATGGCGCCCCATTGATCAGTGCGGGCGCGGACATGTTGGCTGTCATCCATGGGGTATTCGGAGAGGCGGATATCCAGGCAGCCTGCCGTCGCTTTACAAGACTATTCGAGCAGGAGGAGAGACCACGATGAGCCGTTCCCATGAGCTATTTGCCCAAGCGCAGAAACATATACCCGGTGGCGTCAATTCACCGGTCAGGGCCTTCCATGGGGTGGGCGGTGATCCGGTCTTCGTCGACTGCGCCGCGGGACCCTATATCTTCGATCCGGATGGCAACAGATATATCGACTATGTGGGCTCCTGGGGTCCGATGATCCTCGGTCACTCCCAGCATGAGGTAATCGAGGCGGTGGCCTCGGTGATCAACAAGGGGCTCAGCTTCGGCGCCCCGACCGAGCTTGAGAACCGCATGGCGGAGAAGGTGTGCGAACTGGTGCCGAGCATGGACCTGGTGCGCATGGTCAGCTCGGGTACGGAGGCCACCATGTCGGCGATTCGCCTTGCCAGAGGCTTTACCGGGCGCGACAAGATCGTCAAGTTCGAGGGCTGCTATCACGGCCACTCCGACTCGCTGTTGGTCAAGGCCGGTTCCGGAATGCTGACCCTGGGCGAACCCTCCTCACCCGGGGTGCCGGCCGCCCTGGCCGAGCATACGATTACCCTGAACTTCAACGACAACCAGCAGGTGCGCGACACCTTTGCCCAGCTCGGTGATCAAATCGCCTGCATCATCGTCGAACCGGTTGCCGGCAACATGAACTGCATACCCCCGGTTCCCGGTTTTCTCGAGACCCTGCGCGAGGTCTGCGATCAATATGGGACGGTATTGATATTCGATGAGGTGATGACCGGATTTCGCGTCGCCCTGGGGGGTGCCCAGGCCCATTACGGCATCACGCCCGACCTGACAACCCTGGGAAAGGTGATTGGTGGCGGCATGCCGGTCGGCGCCTTCGGCGGCCGCCTCGATATCATGCAGCGGATCGCTCCCCTGGGCCCCGTATACCAGGCAGGAACCCTCTCCGGCAATCCTGTGGCCATGACCGCCGGCCTGAAGACCCTGGAACTGATTTCGGCACCCGGCTTCTTCGATCAGTTAGCGGAAAAAGTCGAAAAGCTGGTCGACGGTATCATGCAGCAGGCAGAGGCCGTGGGCATTGCGCTGGCGGAAAACCACGTTGGCGGGATGTTCGGCCTCTTTTTCAGCGATTCCCGGGTCACCGATTATGCCGCCGCCACCGCCTGCGACCTGACCCGCTTCAAGGCCTTCTATCACGGAATGCTGGCGCGGGGCGTCTACCTGGCACCGTCCGCCTTCGAGGCGGGGTTTGTCTCCCAGGCCCACAGCGAAGAGGATATACAGAACACCATCCATGCCGCCGGGGAGACCTTCAAAACCCTGGATTGAGACACTTGGGTAGAGACTGAGCCTCCGCAGCCCCATTCAATCGCTTCTGCGAGCCGCGATCGATGAGTGAGTTTTTCACCCCCTTGCTGACCTGGATCGGCGAAAACCCATTCTGGGCGGGGCTGGCGGTGTTCGTGGTCGCCTTTTCCGAATCCGTCGCCATTGTCGGTCTGCTGATCCCCGGCGTGGTGATGATGTTCGGCTTCGGTGCCCTGATCGCCACCGGCATTCTCGAATTCTGGCCCGTCTTCTGGTGGGCCGTGGCCGGCGCGGTGGTGGGTGATGGCCTCAGTTTCTGGCTGGGACGCCACTTCCAGGAGAGGTTGCAGGGCTTCTGGCCCTTCAGCCGCCATCCCGCCACCCTCGAGAGGGGTATCGACTTCTTCCAGCGCTTTGGCGGCAAAAGCGTCGCCCTTGGCCGTTTTTTCGGGCCTGTGCGCGCCATCATCCCCCTCGTCGCAGGCATGCTGGGGATGTCGCCGCCGCGTTTCGTTGTCGCCAATGTCCTCTCCGCCCTGGTATGGGCACCGGCCTACCTGCTGCCCGGTATCGTGTTTGGCGCCTCGCTGGAGCTTGCATCCGAGGTCGCGTTCCGCCTGGTCGCCCTGATGCTGCTGCTGCTTTTCCTCGCCTGGCTGCTCTTTATCCTTGCCCGGACCCTATTCAGGCTAATCCAGCCCCATGCCACCACGCTGGTACAGTGGGGCTTCGAGTGGGGTCAGATGCACAGGGGATTCCGGTCGATTTCCAGCTCCCTGGCGGATCCGAACCACCCGGAGGCGCGGGGCCTGGCCTTCCTCGCCACCCTGTTGCTGCTCGCCACGCTGCTGTTTGTCCTGATCACCGGCATCGTGTTGGACGGCTCGCTGACGAAACAGGGGGATCTGCTGCTCTACAGCACGCTGCAGAGCCTGCGCACCCCCTGGGGCGACCAGCTGATGGTGTTGTTCACCGGTTTGGGCGATCTCGGATCGATCCTGCTGATTGCCCTCGGCATTGCCATCCTGTTGCTGATACAGGGACATAGGCGCGCCTTTTACTATCTCATTGCGGCGACCGCCTTCGGCTTATTGGCGCCGCTACTGCTGAAATACAGCCTGCGCATACCCCGCCCGCCCAATGCACCCGATTTCCTGGGCCCCTGGTCATTCCCCAGTGCCCATGTGCTGCGCAGCGTCACCCTCTACGGCTTTGTTTCGATCATGATCGCCCGCACCCTGGTCAGGGAGTGGCGCTGGTTTCCCTACAGTATTGCGGCCCTGGCCATCGGTGCGGTGTCGCTCTCCAGACTCTACCTGGGGGTCCACTGGGCGACCGATATCCTGGCCAGCCTTACCCTGGGTGTCGCCTGGATTGCCCTGCTTGGCATCGCCTACTATCGCCATGTGGAGGCTGAGACTCAGATCACCGCACTGATTCTGACCACGCTCTTGCTGCTGCTGATAGGCGGGGGCTATGGCTGGTTTCATGCGGCTGAAAGATCAACCGGCTTCCAACGAAAACCCGAAATTGTCCATCTCTCCCCGGAAGATTGGCAGCGCGGCAACAGCGCCCTGCCCCGTTTCCGCAGCGATATCTTCGGCCACAAGGATCACCCCCTCAACATCCAGCTGGCCGGCGATCAGGGGCTGCTCGTCTCCCGATTGCGCCAGCGTGGCTGGGAAGAGGCGGAAATGTTGGGTTGGAACAATATCTTGCGCCTGCTGACTCCCCGGGCCCAGCTAACGTCACTGCCTGTACCCCCCCAGGTACATGATGCGCGTCATGAGGAGTTGGTCATGGTCAAGCAGCTGACTGAGCAGCAGCGGCTGCTGCTCAGGCTCTGGCCGACCGCTCTCAGGCTCGCCCCCGATGAGCTGGAGATCTCCATCGGCAACGTGACCCTGCAAAAGGCCGAAACCGTGATCGGCATGCTCACCATTCCGCGCACCATCCACCAGTTCGAGCGGCCGGTGGAGCTCCTGCGGCAGGAGCTGGGAGAATCAGGAGCCGGCATTGACCTTGCAACAGGCAGCGTGATCAGGCTGCAATTGAGACCGGGTAGCGACTGAGTCGACGATGCCCGGTCACTCCTTCAGGTTAAAGCAAACCATGATTCGGTCGAAACAGGCCATAGATGTATTGAAGTAACTTATGAGAGATATCCGCGGTGTCCTGAACTAAAATATTATACGAGAAGAGAATGGACGCCAGATAACGCAAAGTGTGTTTAAACCATTGAAACAAAGATACCATTCTCCAGCCAAACGACTGATAGCCATACTCGTCCTGTGGTTAGCCGCCTCAATGGTCTTGGCGGAAGCGCCGGATATCCACATTGGCGTGCTGGCGAAACGAGGCCCGGATAAAAGTCTCGAACGATGGAGTGCCACGGCGGAATATCTCAACGCCACCCTACCCGACTATCGATTCAAGATTGTTCCCATGGCGTTCGACGATATCCAGATCCTGGTAAAAAACCAGATGGTCGATTTCGTCATCGTCAATCCCGGTATCTATGTCAATCTAGCGGTCAAGTATGGTGTCAGACGCGTCCTCACCCTGGTTAACAAGCTCTCGGACGAGAGCCAGGTATCGAGATTCGGCAGCGTTATCTTCACCCTCAGGGATCGTGAGAACATTCAACATCTGGCTGACCTCAAGAACCAACGGGTAGCCGCCGTCCACAGCACGTCGCTTGGCGGCTGGATAATGGCACGCAGGGAGCTGCGGGTCGCGGGCATAGAGAAGTGGGATTTTGCCTCATTGCTCTTTCTCAATACCCACGACGCTGTGGTGAATGCGGTATTGAATCGAGAGGCGGAGGTTGGAATCGTCAGAACCGACACCTTGGAACGGATGGCACAGGAAGGCAAACTGGAGCAGAAGGACCTTCGCATCATCTCTCCCAAGATGTACGAGAATTTTCCCTACGCGATCAGTACGGCGCTCTACCCGGAATGGCCGTTTTCGCAACTGCCGCACACATCGCTAGAGGTCGCGCGGGAGGTCGCCGTGGCACTGCTTGAACTGCCGCCTGATCATCCGGCAGCTCAGGACGCCCGAATTCACGGCTGGACGATTCCCGAAAATTATCAAACGGTGCATGACCTGCTGTCGTTATTGGAGATGCCCCCCTACGACAAAAAACTGAAAGACAGATTCGTCGATTCAATCAACGACATTTGGCACTGGTATCTCGCGGTAGTTTTGGTACTCATGGCCATTGTCCTGCTCATTGTGCGATTGATCCGGCTCAATCGTTCACTGACTGCGCATAAGAAGACCCTCGAAGAGAGTGAACAAGCGCAAATTATCACCTTCAACGAGGCGGCGGTCGGTCTCGCCCACATCAGCCTGAGCGGCAAGATAGTGCACCTGAACCGCAGACTAAGCGAAATCGTTGCGCTTACGCCGCAACAGATTATGGACATCAATCTCAAGGATCTGCTGTTCAGCGATGATGTTCCGGTATGCACTCGTTCATTTGACAAGCTTCGCAACAGAGAGTCGAGCAGCGTGTCGACTCAGCTGCGCCTAGTCTGTGCAAACGGCACAACGAAATGGATTCAGCTCTCCCTTTCAATACTCCCCAAGCATACCGATGACAACAACCTTCTGGTTGCGGTGATTGATGATATCGATCAATACAAAAAAATCGAGGAGGAGTCATTACGCATTAAACTGGAGAGAGAACTGATACTGGACTCTGCGGGCGACGGCATAATCGGCATCGACAGTGAAGCCAACCACATCTTCGTCAACCCAGCGGCGGCAAACATGCTGGGTTACACTATCGACGAGCTAGTAGACAAGAACTGTCATGCCGTTTGGCATCACAGCAGAGAGGATGGCAGCAGTTACCCGGAATCGGAATGCCCGATAACCAGTGTCCTTAAAAACGGTAACACCCACCACGCCGAGCAGGAGACAATCTGGCGGAAAAACGGCAAGCCGCTGCAAGTGGACTACATCAGCACGCCGATAATAGAGGACGGCAGAATTGTCGGGGCAGTAGTGGTCTTCCATCGCAACGCAACCCCAAATCTTGAGCAGCCTGCAATTGCCGCATCATGAAAATAGGCAGACTTGTAGCAATCTATCTTGCGCTATTGATAGCCACTGCTTCATTTGGTGGCTTGCTTTTTTGGGGCATCCATCAACAAACCTTGAACAGCATCGTTAACGAGCTGAAACTTGAATCGAATAATCTCATCAATCAGATAACAAAACAGATCAGCCTCGCCTTTATTGAAATACACTCTGACTTGCTGTACGTCATCGAGCAACAAGAACTACGTGACCTCGACTCTGTTTTCACAAGTCAATCGGCATTACTCAGTCTACAGGAATCATGGAAATCCCTGGCTCTTCAACGCAGGCGGTATGACCAGATTCGCTTCCTCGATATCAGCGGCAAGGAACGGATACGCATCAACTACAACAACGGGGATCCGATTGTTATTGGCGAAGAATATCTGCAGTCAAAGAAGTCCCGATACTATTTTACCGAATCCATCAACAAGCAGCCCGGCACGATATACAGTTCGCCGCTCGATCTCAATATAGAGAATCAACAGATCGAATTACCGTTGAAGCCAATGATTCGGTTCGCTTCACCCGTGGTTGACAGCGACAATCAGACTATAGGCGTGATCATACTCAACTATCTGGCGGAAAACATTCTCAACGATTTTCGTAGAGTATCGGCGGGTTACTCGGGTGAAGCGATTTTGCTTAATTGGCAGGGGTACACGCTGTTGAGTCCGGAAAGCGCCCAGGACTGGGGCTTCATGTTCCCCGACAGTCCCCAGGTCGGAATCAATGTACAACATGCCGATATCTGGCAGACCATCCAGCAGCTTTATCAAGGACAGGTGGTCAATCGCCAAGGCCTCTACACCTTCGACTCGATTCACCCATCCGGCGAGAAACTGAGCGATTACTGTACGAGCTGTCTGCGCATTCTCTTGTATGTACCGACAGAACTGATCAATTCCAGGTTGTGGCGACAGCTTACCAATACAGTATACATTCTTTGTTCCACCCTCGTAATCGTGTTTGTTGTTTTGGCGATGGCATTTTGGAATAAGGAAAAAAGAAAAATCAACGAACGGCAGATTCAACACCTCAACCAGCAAATATCCACCGAACACGATCTATTCCTAAACGGGCCCAGCATCATTGCCAAGTTGCGCAACGAATTGGGATGGCCTGTCGAGTTCATATCCGCAAATGTACAGGAGCTGCTGGGTTACGAGCCCGAGGCATTTACCAATGGCTCGCTGTCATTTTCCAATATCATCGATCCTGGCTATCTGCAGCACTACTTCCGGGAAAATGTCCAGGCCGAGCAGGATCGCGCAATCAATTTCAAACGCAGTCCATATAAGATCGTGGACAGGGACAAAAAGCGGAAATGGGTCCAGGATACTACCCATCTGATTCGTGACGAAGTAGGTCGGCTCACCCATTTCTTCGTCCACATCAGTGACATCTCGCACCTAAAAGAGGTTGAAGAGAAGTTAACCGACTCCCACAACTACATTCAAAGAGTAGTGGATGCCATCGCCGATCCGACATTGGTGATCGATATAAACAATCATCAACTACAACTGGTCAATCAGTCGGCACTCAGCCTGTATACCAATGAAATCCAACTGAAAGAAGGCATGACATGTTATCGCTTATCCCATAAACGCAACACCCCGTGCAGCGGCAAACATGATCCCTGCCCAATAACCGAGATTCAAAAAACAAAGAAGAGTGTATCCGTTGTCCACAAACACTATAACAGTCAGGGAAAAGTGATGTATGTGGACGTAAGAGCCACTCCGATTTTCGATGACAGCGGCGAGCACGTGGTGCAGATTATCGAATCGCACAGGGATATCACAGACACCATCAACATGGAGAAACAGTTACAATACATAGCCGAAACCGACCGCCTTACACAGATCTACAATCGAACCAAGTTCGATGAAGAGTTAAAAAACCAGATCGCCTGGGCAAGCCTGACCAATAACCGCTTCGGCTTGATTATGCTCGACCTCGATCATTTCAAGCAGGTTAACGACAACTTTGGCCACGACGTCGGGGACGCGGTGCTGAAAAAAACCGTGGAGCTTTTGCATACCAGAATCCGCAAATCCGACATCCTGGCACGCTGGGGTGGTGAGGAGTTCATGATCATCGCTCCCGATATCGATCAGAGCGATCTGCTCTCCATGATAGAGTCCCTGCGCAGCTCCATCGAGAATATCGAACATGAGGGGGTTGGCAGGGTTACCGCGAGTTTTGGCGCCAGCATCATTACCCATAATGACAATATACAGTCGTTACTGAAACGCGTGGACATGGCTTTATACCGTTCAAAACACAGCGGTCGCAACCGCTGCACCATTCTCTAGCGCCCCTGGCGGCCATGCTGTTGCACGCATCCACCATCTTCGTACACCACCCTCTGTAGGGGGAACATTCCCCGGTTACCCACTTCATTCACCATTTGTGCAGGCGACTTCGGCTAAAGCCTATCCTAACGCACATCAAATAGAGTACTATCTGCTCCCGGCAGCCAGGCAGGCGCCGATTGACGCCACATTGTGGACGGCGTCAGTTGTCGACAACTGGTTGCGCTTTCAGACGAATTCTAGCGATTGAATTTGACAGAAGTAGAAGATCAAGAGGTACATTGATGAATAAAACGACCTATGTTGCGGGTATCTGCCTGCTTGGATCCCTGGTCACCGGCTGCAGCGACAGCAATGATTTCAAACCGATTGCAGGCATGGACGCTCTGGATATCTATGCCAATGCCTGTTCCAGCTGCCATGGTGAAAACGGCGGCGGTAAATTCGGCATCCTGCTGAAACTTGCCGGCAGCGACGCCTCCAGGGACGAAATTGTGGACAAGATCCGAAACGGTGGCCACATCATGCCGGCCTTTCCCAATATCGACACCGAAAATGCCGGGCTTGTTGCCGGCTATCTCAAGTCGTTGTAGCCCCCCATCTGGGCATTAAACTGTGCTCGATATCGAGCTGATCCAAAATCCGGGCGACCATGAAATCAACGATCTCGTCGAGTGTCGCCGGGTTATGATAGAAACCGGGATTGGCCGGCATGATTATCGCACCCATGCGACTCAGCTTCAGCATGTTCTCCAGATGGATAGCTGAAAAAGGGGTCTCCCGCACCACCAGGATCAGCTTGCGCCGCTCCTTCAACACCACATCCGCCGCGCGTTCGATGAGGTCGTTGCTCGCACCGCAGGCGATGGCCGCCAGGGTGCCGGTGGTACAGGGACAGACCACCATCGCGCTCGGCGGATTGGAGCCACTCGCCACCGGGGCCATCCACTGCTGTCTACCGAACACCTGCAGCTGCCCAGGTCTGGCCTGAAAGCGTTGGGTGAGTCGTTTTTCCATCTCAGCAGGTTGCCCCGGCAGATCGAGATCGCTCTCCATTTTCAGTACGATCTGACCCGCCTGGCTGATCATCAGGTAGATATCCCTCCCTGAGGCCAACAGCGACTCGAGCAGACGCAACGCATAGGCGCTTCCGGAGGCGCCGGTGATCGCTACCGCGATGGGTGCCTGTTTCTGTTTCATCTTCATAACCTGGATTGTAGGGCATCCAAGAGGCGCTGATGTATCGCCTCGAAGCCGCCGTTGCTCATAACCAGAAAATGGTCTCCGGGGCGTGCCTGCTCCAGGGTCCGGCTGACCATTGACGCGGTATCGACAAACAGCTCGAAACGATCGCCCAATGGGGCCAGGGCGTCCTCGGCATCCCATCCCAGGTCGTCGGGCATGAACATCATCACCCGATCCGCGTCCTGCAGCGCATCCGCCAGCCGGTCGGCATGCACGCCCCGCTTCATGGTATTCGACCTGGGCTCGAGGAGGACGAAGATACGTTCATCCCCGACCCGCCTGCGCAAGCCCTCGAGGGTGGTCTCTATGGCTGTCGGGTGGTGGGCGAAATCGTCGTAGACCCGCACCCCGTTCACCTCTCCACGCAGCTCCAGACGACGTTTTACATTCTTGTAACTGCCAAGGAACCCGATGGCATGGCTTGGCGCCACTCCGGCATGGCGGGCCGCGGCGATGGCCGCCAGTGCGTTGGCCACATTGTGCCTGCCGATCAGGTCCCAGCTGACCCTTCCCTGGCTCTCGCCTTCGCAGATGACATCGAAGCTGTGTCCGTCAGGCGCGGCCTGTTCCGCATGCCATCCCGCCTCGATCTCGGGATCGAAGAACTCCAGGGGCGTCCAGACCCCCATATCAAGCACTTCACTGAGATTGCCGTCGTTCAACGGCGTGATGATCAAGCCTTCGGCGGGAACCGTTCTCAACAAATGGTGGAACTGGCGCTGTATCATCGCCAGATCGTCGAAGATGTCGGCATGATCGAATTCAAGATTGTTCAGGATCAACGTCCGTGGCCGGTAGTGGACGAATTTGGATCGCTTGTCGAAAAAAGCGGTATCGTACTCATCCGCCTCGACCACGAAGAAGGGGGTCTCCCCCAGACGCGCCGAAACCCCGAAGTTCTCCGGGACCCCGCCGATGAGAAAACCGGGTTGCAGACCCGCCTGTTCCAGGATCCAGGCGAGCAGGCTGGCGGTGCTGGTCTTGCCATGGGTGCCCGCCACCGCCAATACCCAGCGACCCTGCAGGACATTCTCCGCCAACCACTGCGGTCCCGAGGTATAGGGCAAGCCCCGATTCAGCATCGCCTCCACCGCGGGATTGCCGCGGGACATGGCATTACCCACCACCACAACATCCGGGGCGGGGTGCAGATGGTTAGCCCCGAATCCCTCCATCACCTCGATACCGGCCTCTTCAAGCTGGGTACTCATAGGCGGATAGACATTGGCATCGGATCCGCTGACGCGGTGGCCGAGGGCCCGCGCCAGGAGCGCGATTCCGCCCATGAAAGTACCGCATATTCCGAGGATATGTAGATGCATCAGGCGGCCATCGGAAAGAGTTGACTCATGATGCTCCACGCCAGGATGTTGTAGAGCAGCGCAATGGCTATTCCCAGGTTGAAGCTGATCTCGAAGGCATGACGAATGATATGGCCCAGCACCAGGATGCTCCAGATAAATACCACCAGCAACAGCAGTTCGGACTCCGTCGATTCACTGCGATGGCGCCAGGCTACCAGGGGCAGCGCCAGCAGGCTCAACAGCAAACCGCTCAACAGCATGGCATTTGCCGTCTGCTGGAAACGCGGCAACCTGCCGCTCATCGCAAGGGCGGCGGCAAGCAGACCCAGCAACAGCGTCAGGCCAAACAGATTCTCCAGAATGGCGCGAAAGAGTCCGAACTGGGCGTCCAGCACCATCATCGTGCCGACCAGCAGGTTCAGCATCGCCAGCAACCAAAGCAGATGGATCGAGGCCGGCAGATCCTGGGGGCCTTTCCGCAGCAGACAGAGTTCGAGCGCACTATTCAACAATGCCTTCAAATCCCTATCCCCGGCCCGCCGCCCAAGCTGAGTGCTCTATCATGCAGTTCCCCATCGCGCCATTCACACTCGCCAACCCGGATCCCCGATTCAAACCTCGTCACCCAGGGTGCGATCGATCGCCATCGGCCCCCAACCCTGGCATACCGGCATCACCTCCATCACATTCACGTTCACATGGGACGGCAACGAGGTAACCCAATAGACGGTCTCGGCGATATCCTCGGCGGAGAGCGGATGGGTATCGCTGTAGACACCCTTGGCCTTCCCTTCATCACCTTTCAGCCGCACCAGAGAGAATTCGGTCTCCGCCAGCCCTGGTTCGATAGTGGTAACCCGCACCGGCGTACCCAGCAGGTCGGCGCGCAGTCCCCTGGAAAACTGTTTTACGAAGGCCTTGCTGCCACCATAGGCGTTGCTGCCGGGGTAGGGCCAGTTGGCCGCCGTCGAACCGATGTTCACAATATGGCCGCGACGCCTTGCCACCATCCCGGGAAGAATCTGCCGGGTCATGCGCATCAGGCCCTTGACGTTGGTATCGACCATGGTCTCCCAATCGTCGAGATCGGCTTCATGAGCAGGCTCCATACCCAGGGCGAGGCCGGCGTTGTTGACCAGAACATCGATCTCCCTGAATCCCTCCGGGAGTCGATCGACGAACGCCGCCACAGCCTCGCGATCGGTAACGTCCAGTTGCTGCAGATGGACTCGACAAGAGGGAGAGAGGGATGTGGCCAACGACTCGAGCCGTTGCAGACGCCGGGCGCACAACACCAGATCACAGCCCTCCGCTGCGAATCTACGCGCACAGGCCTCGCCGAAACCGGAGGAGGCACCCGTTATCAAGATCGTTTTCTTCATGGTTGTTCAACTAAATAAAAAGTCCAAATTATCTCCGGGTTAACGACGGGGCCTATACTTGTTCTGTTGCCAATCGCGAATACCGCCATGCGCTATCGACACAGATCCATCACCCTAGGGCCGAGTGTTGCAGTATCCCTTATTCTACTGTTTTGTCTTATGGGCTGCGACAGAGCCACCACAACAGCTGCAACGCCCGTCACGGAATGGAGCACGGAGGAGATGGTGATCCATCAGCTGCATGAGTTGCTACGCTACGAAGAGCTGGAGCATCGGCAGCGGCTTGATGAGCTGGATGCCCTGTCACTCCCCCGAGCGGGTACGACGCTCTCCGAATCTTGAATAGGCACCTGGAAATGCCGCAATCAGAGCGGCCAGCACCAGTGACAAGATGCCGAGATTTCCCAGTTTGGCATAGAGTGTCACACCCTGCATGGGGAGTATCTCCCCTTTCAGCACGTCGAGTTCGAGCAGGGGCGACTTCCCAAGAATCTCACCACCAGGCCCGATAATGGCTGAAATCCCGGTATTGGTCGAACGCAGCAGGTAGCGCCCTGTCTCCAACGCCCGCATCCTCGCTATCTGCAGGTGCTGATGGGGCGCCAGCGACTTGCCGAACCAGGCATCGTTGCTGGCATTGATCAGGTAGGCCGCCTGCGGTATCGCCTCGATCACCTCGTTACCGAAGGCGTCCTCATAGCAGATCGAGAGCCCCACCCGATAGTCTCCGACCCGCATCAAGGGTTTGGCCTCCCTGGTGCTGAAATCCGACATCGGAATGGTGAAGAGATCGACCAACGGCCAGAGTATCCCCTTCAAAGGCAGGTATTCGGTAAACGGCACCAGATGGCGCTTATAGTAGTGGTCGCGCTGATCGTTGCCCAGGGCGACCATGGCATTAAAGTAGTGTTCCCGCGCCTCGTCCATCTGCACCACGCCGAACACCAGATCCGTATCGTGATTCCTGACTGTCTGCTCAAGCGGTACGATAAAGGCCTCATCCACCTGGAACTGAAACGCGGAGACGGCGGTCTCCGGCCAGACGATGAGGTCGCGATCGAGATTCTCCTTGGTCTTGTTGGCATACAACACCAGGCTTGGCAGCAACTGCTCAGGGGCCCATTTTTCCGCTTGCGGGATGTTTCCCTGGATCAGGGCCACCCGGATCGGCTGCCCTATCGGCCGGCTCCACTCGATCTCCGCCAGCAGCCAGCCCGTCACCCAGATGGATGCCGCCATCCCCAGATGCCAGACCCGGTTTCGTGGCGGCCCGCCCAGGGAGAGCAGCAGACCCACGCTAACCAGGGCGACCCAGCTGACCCCGAGGACACCCAGCAGCGGGGCATAGCCCGCCAAGGGTGAGTCAATCTGCGAGTAGCCTATCTGCAGCCAGGGAAAGCCGGTCAGAAACCAGCCCCGCCACCACTCCAGCAATACCCAAAGCGAGGGAAAGACAAGGATCGTCAGCACCCCTTTCGTCGTTTTAAACACTCCCGCCAACCAACCCAGACAGGCGTAGAAAAGGGCCATCAAAACCACGAACGCGAAGGTAACGACAAGGGGGAAGAGCCAGCCGAGATCACCAAACTGGGCGATGCTGACATGCAGCCAGGAGACGCCGCTGCCCATCAGACCCAGACCATATAGCAGACCGGTCCTGAAACCGAGCCGAGGTCTTTCCAGCCAAAGGAGGAACAGCACCGCGGGCCCGGCCAGTGCCGCCGGCCAAAAACCGAACGGGGCATAGGCAAGGGTGGTGATGGCACCCGCAACCAGCGCCGAGAGGGTTGGGAAACGCGACAGGAGAGCGAGGCTTTGCTTGACGGTTAACTGCAAAATCAGATCCGTTGATAATCTGTCATTGGGTGGAAATCACGGTAATGAGCGGTGGACTCGCTGTTCATCACGCCTCATCATCATAGGGGTCGGAGAAGTCCAGACCGCGTAGGATCTCCCGTTCCTCGCTCTCCATCCGTTGCGCTTGAGCGCCCTCCTGGTGGTCATACCCCAGCAGGTGCAGCACACCATGAATCACCATATGCGCCCAATGGGCCCGAGGTTCCTTCCCCTGCTCCGTCGCTTCCCGGACCACCACCTGAACACAGATCACCAGGTCCCCCAGCAATGGCAGCGGCACTTGCGGAGGGGCCTCGAAGGGAAAGGAGAGTACGTTGGTCGGTCCATCCTTACCCCGATAGTCGCGATTGAGCTGGCGGCTTTCCGCCTCGTCAACCAGGCGGACCACCAACTCCACGGGTTCGCTGTTTCGCGGCAGCGCCGCCTCGACCCACCGCCTGAAATCCTCATCCGCGGGGATTTCAACGGAACTCTCGGTGACCCTTTGAACTTCCAGGACCAGGGATTCCACCGCTTCAATCCTCGCGCTCAAACTCGTCGTAGGCGCGCACCACTCGCTGCACTACCGGGTGGCGCACCACATCCCTGGCGTTGAAGAAGGTAAAACTAATACCCTCTACGTGGGCCAGCACCTCCGTAGCCTGGCGCAAGCCCGACTGCTGTCCCCGGGGCAGGTCGATCTGGGTTACGTCACCGGTGATCACCGCGGTGGAACCGAAGCCGATGCGGGTAAGAAACATCTTCATCTGTTCCGGGGTGGTATTCTGCGCCTCGTCCAGGATCACGAACGACTCGTTCAGGGTCCGACCCCGCATGTAGGCCAGAGGTGCGATCTCGATGACATTGCGCTCCACCAGTTTCGCCACCTTTTCGAAACCGAGCATCTCGTAAAGGGCGTCGTAGAGGGGTCGCAGATAGGGATCGATCTTCTGCGCCAGATCGCCGGGGAGAAAACCGAGCCGCTCGCCCGCCTCCACCGCCGGGCGTACCAGCAGAATACGCCGCACCTGGTCACGCTCCAGGGCATCCACCGCGCTGGCGACGGCGAGGTAGGTCTTGCCGGTACCCGCCGGTCCGACACCGAAGTTGATATCATGGGTCAACACCTTGTGCAGGTACTCCTTCTGATTGACCCCGCGGGGGCGCACCAGCCCCCGCCTTGTCTTGATCACGGTATCCGGCAGGTCCCTGGTACTCTTCTGCTCCAGCAGCTCGTCCACCCCCGCCTCCTGCAGATAGAGGTGGACCCTTTGCGGGTCGAGGTTTTCGTTGCTGGTGGCGCGATAGAGATCGAGCAACACCCGTTCCCCCGCCTGTATCGAGGGTCGCTCACCGATGAGGCGAAAGCGGTTACCCCGGTTGTTGATTTCGATACCCAGGCGTCCTTCGATGTGCCGCAGATGTTCATCAAGCTGGCCGCAGAGGTTGGCCAGCCGTTCGTTGTCGGCGGGTTCGAGGAGCAGATCGAGGGATTCGGGGTGTTCAGCCAATCGTCAATCCTATGCGTTTGCGGCCCTGTCCCCCGCGACGGCCTCGATCCACTCCCCGCGGAGGGAGTTCGGCAACGCCTCGGTGATGCGCACATCGACAAATTGACCGATCAAATCCCCGGGACCATCGAAGTTGACCACCCGGTTGTTCTCTGTGCGTCCGGCGAGCTGCGCCGGATTCTTCTTCGCCGGCCGCTCCACCAGGATCCGCTGCAGCGTACCCACCATCTGCCGGCTGATGCGCTGGGCCTGGGTGTTGATCAGCTGTTGCAGGCGTTCCAGACGGGCCTGTTTGACCTCGAGGGGCACGTCGTCGGGCAGATCGGCGGCCGGAGTGCCGGGACGGCGACTGTAGATGAAGCTGTAGGAGTGGTCGAAACCGACCTCCTCGATCAGCTTGAGGGTCGCCTCGAAATCGGCTTCTGTCTCGCCGGGAAAGCCGACGATGAAGTCGGAGGAGATGGTGATATCTGGGCGCACCTCGCGCAGACGGCGGATCTTCGCCTTGTACTCGATCGCCATGTGACCCCGCTTCATCTGCGCCAGGATGAAGTCGGACCCCGACTGCACCGGGAGGTGGAGAAAACTGACCAGCTCCGGCACCTGGCCATAGACCTCGATCAACGAATCGGAAAACTCCACCGGGTGGGAGGTGGTGAAGCGAATACGGTCGATGCCTTCCACCGCCGCCACATATTCGATCAGCAGGGCCAGATCGGCCTCCCCGTCGTCCGCCATCTCGCCCCGATAGGCATTGACGTTCTGGCCCAGCAGGTTGATTTCGCGTACCCCCTGCGCCGCCAGCCCGGCCACCTCGGCGATGACATCGTCAAACGGACGGCTGATCTCTTCGCCCCGGGTGAAAGGTACAACACAGTAAGTGCAGTATTTTGAACACCCCTCCATCACCGAGACATAGGCCGATGGGCCGTCGGCGCTGGGCTCCGGGAGGCGGTCGAACTTCTCGATCTCGGGAAAGCTGACATCCACCACCGGCAGCCGATCACGACGGGCCTGGCGGATCATTTCCGGCAGCCTGTGCAGGGTCTGGGGACCGAACACAAGATCCACGTAGGGTGCGCGTGCGCGTATCGCCTCCCCCTCCTGGCTCGCCACACAGCCGCCCACACCGATGATCAGGGAGGGTTTTTTCTCTTTCCAGGGACGCCAGCGCCCGAGTTGGGAAAAGACCTTTTCCTGGGCCTTTTCGCGGATCGAGCAGGTATTCAACAGCAGCACGTCGGCCTCGAAGGCATCCTCGGTCAACTCGAGCCCCTCGGCCACACGCAGGCCGTCCGCCATGCGTGACGAATCGTATTCGTTCATCTGACAACCGAAGGTCTTGATGTAGAGTTTAGCGGCCATATCGAATCCAGGATCAATCGAGGTCGCTATAGTATAGCGTTAGTCGTCCACGGCCAAATAGTGATCGACTGCTAAACCCCGTCATGCGTAAGGATAGTTTCATCACTCGTCAGATCCGGCATTGGACGCCAGCGACCAACCGCTAAGCAGGCTGCAGCAGGTCTTGAATCCGCAACCCATTTCGCGCCACCTGGTAGGCGAGGCGCTGGCGCTGCGCAACCACGATAGCCGCCAACTCGGCAAGGGCTGTATTAAAGTTGTCATTGATGACCAGAAAGTCGAACTCGGCAAAGTGGGACATCTCCTCCACCGCCTGATTCATGCGCCGTTGAATGGTCTCTTCGCTATCCTGACCTCTGGCAGTGAGACGCTCCCGAAGCGTTTCACGGTCGGGGGGGAGAATAAAAATCGAAACCGCATCGGGAAAGCGTTTGCGAACCTGCCGCGCACCCTGCCAATCGATCTCCAGTACCGTGTCATGACCCGCCTTCAACTCGCCGCTCACCGCCGCTTCCGAGGTACCGTAGTAGTTGCCGAAGACTTCGGCATGCTCAAGAAAGCCCCCTTCACCGGCGAGGCGCAGGAACGCTTCCTGGGTAACAAAGTGGTAGTCGACCCCCTCCTCCTCGCCGGGACGCATCGGTCTCGTGGTATGCGAGACAGAGACACACAAGCCGCCATCCCGTTCGCGCAATGCCTTCAGCAGGCTTGTCTTGCCGGCGCCTGAGGGTGCCGAGAGGATATACAGGATCCCTCGAGTCGACATCGATTCTGTTTCCATATCAGCCTGACCTAGTAGCTATTCAATATTCTGGATCTGTTCACGCATCTGCTCGATCAACACCTTCATCTCAACCGCGGCGCGGGTCACATCCACATTGGTCGACTTGGATGTCAGGGTATTGGCCTCGCGGTTGAGTTCCTGCATCAGGAAATCGAGCCTTCGCCCGATCGGTTCATCCACTTCCAGCACCCGCTCCACCTCCGCAATGTGGGATTCGAGGCGATCCATCTCTTCATCCACATCGAGTCGTTGCGCCATCAGCACCATCTCCTGCTCCAGGCGGGTCTCGTCGAGCTCATCCAGCACATCGGACAGACGTTCGCTGATCCGGGTTCGGACAGCCTCCAGCACCTCCGGCATCAGTTCGCGCACCTGGTCAACCTGGGATTTCAATCCAAAACAACGCTGGTGGATAATCTCACCAAGACGTACACCTTCGCGCAGGCGGTTATCGATCAGGCTGTCGATGGAGGTCTCCAGCAGGATCATCGCCTGCTGTTTGACCGGGGTAAGGTCCTGCTCGTTCTCCTCCAGGATCCCCGGCCAGCGCAGCAGGTCCGCGGTGCGCAGGCTCTCGTTCAAACCCGTGACATCGGCCACTTGGCGTTCCGCCTCCATAAGCTGCTGCAGCAGGCGCTGGTTGACGCTCAAACCCGCTTCCGCCGCACCACCTGGTTTGAATTTCAGACAGACATCCAGTTTTCCCCGGCCTAGCCTTGCGTTGAGACGCTCCCGTACCATCGGTTCGAGCACCCGCAGCTCCTCGGGCAGACGTAAAAACACCTCCAAATAGCGATGATTAACCGAGCGGATCTCCCAGCTCAAGATTCCCAGGTCGCCCCGGTACTCCTCCCTTGCGAAGGCTGTCATACTGCTGATCATATAATTCCGCCTGAGATCTCCGAAATGGTCCGTGGATGGCAAGCAATCGCCATCCTGGTGGACTTTAGATTGCTGGTCTCGGGCATGATACCTGACATTGCGGCGGCTGGCATTTCCGCGGCTACAGAATTAGAAACCAAGGCCGCTATGGTTGGATATCAGCGGCTGTGCGAGAATCGCTGTGGACCACAGGTGCCGGGGTTTCATTTTTTTATGATGAATATCACTTTTTTTCAGTACTCAGGGTCAAAATTCTCGATCTGTTTGGGTAATTCCGGAAAATTGTCCTTATAATCAGTGTGATGCTCATCCTATCTTTGACAGAGATTCGAATACAACGGAAACGGCATGGATAAGCTCCGAGACAGTCTGCCGGACGGTACTGAAATCGACTGCTATGTGATCATGAAATTGGTCGCAAGCGGCGGTTTCAGCCTGATCTATCTGGCCGAAGATGAAGACACCCAGGATGAGGTGATCATCAAGGAGTTTTTGCCTAAAAAGCTGGCAAAACGAGGCAATAACGCCAAGGTTATACCCCTCGACGAGAAACAGGCCGACAACTTCAATCGCAGTCTGCGGCTCTTCTATCAGGAAGCCAAGGTCCTGGCCTCCCTGCGCCACCCCAATATCGTGCAAGTGAGAGGTTTCTTTCTTGCCAACAACACCGGCTACCTGGTGATGGATCACGAGAGGGGCAAGAACCTCGCCAGTTATATCAAGAAGCGCAGCGGCAGCCTCAGCACCCGTTTTCTGATGACGGTCTTTCCGCCGATACTCGATGCCCTCAACCTGATCCATTCGCGCAAACTGCTGCACCTGGATATCAAACCGAGCAACATCCATCTTCGCACCGGCGGCAATCCCCTGCTACTCGACTTTGGCGCCGTCCATGAGGTGCAGAACGAGGGCAGCCGAACCGGTCGCGTGGTCACCACGGGCTTCTCCCCGGTCGAGCAATATTACCAGTCGGGCAACGTCGGCCCATGGAGCGACGTCTATGCCATCGGCGCCAGCATGCGTGCCTGTCTCGACGGCAAGGCTCCGCCGTCAGCCATCGAACGCCATGCCAAGGAGAAGTTGAAGCCGGCTGCCAGAATCTATCGCCGCCGCTACCCGGCAAGCATGCTGGAAGCGATCGACTGGGCCATGGAGATCGAGTACGAGAAACGGCCGCAAAACGCCGGCGAACTGCTGCAGGCGCTGGAAGTCGAAAAGATCGACAGCGAAAGCGTCATTTCTGACCTGATAGGTGAGAAAAGGGCGATATCGTGAAATACGAAACAGCGCAGTACACTCTGATGGGCGATCGCTCCATGAATCAGGACCGCTACCTGATCATGGAGGCGCCCGATGCCATCCTGCTGGCGTTGGCTGACGGCATGGGCGGCCATCCCAAAGGCGAGAAGGCGGCACAGATCCTCATGGACAATGCCCGCAAGGCATTTCTCACCAGCCGCAAACCCATCTCCAATCCACGCTTCTTCCTCTCCGGCCTGATGGAGATGAGTCATCGGGAGATCCTCGAGTTCGGCGCCCGGCAGGAACCGCAGATCGAACCCCGTACCACGGGTGTCCTCTGCCTGGTGCAGGAGGAGAGCGCCTATTGGGCCCATATCGGCGACAGCCGACTCTATATCATGCGCGACGGCGTTATCCATCTGCGCACTGACGATCACTCCTATGTCGAGCACCTCCGGCAACAGGGCCTAATTTCCGCGGCACAGGTACATACCCATAAATTCCGCAACTACGTGACTCGCTGCCTGGGCGGCACCAACAACCGGCCGGTGGCTGAACTCAGCGGACCCCATGAACTACGGCAAGGGGATGTGGTGCTGCTCTGCAGTGACGGTTTTTGGGGACCACTGGCGGAGCGGCCCATGGTAGACGCCCTTTACAAAGAACAGGCATCGCTGGTTAAAAAGATCGCCCAGCTGGCCAACGAGGCCGCCGCCACCAGCCATCCGGAGAGCGATAATGTCACGGTAGTCGCCGTGCGATGGCGGGAAACCGAGGCCAGGCTGTCCCCCGCCGATGTCAGCATGTCCCTGGCGCGAAAAAAGAGGGATCTGCTCGCCACGCCTGCCGAACAGGTCGATGTGACAAATGCGATCAACGACCTGCGCAAGTTTGTCGATGATATCGATGTAGACTAGGCGTCTCCCGCGTCTTTACCCTTGTCGGTCTGTTTGATCAAGCGATAGGCGAACAATATAAGAAACGCGCCTGCTGTGGCGGTAAGAATAGTGGCAATGTTGAATCCACTGGTTGATCCCAGCCCGATGAAGGAGCCGATATAACCGCCCACCATGGCGCCACCGATCCCCAATAGTGTAGTCAGGATCAAACCACCACCATCCTTGCCGGGCATCAGCCACTTGGCCAGTGCACCTGCAATCAATCCAAGCACTATCCAGGATATAATACCCATAGCTAACCCTCTTCAATCATCCTGTTGTCGTCGTTGATAACTTTTTTATTCGGCCGCGCTCCGGCCCGGAGTGAAGCACATGCTGTCAGCCCCGATTCAATCACAGTGATTTTGCAGAAAACGTATCGCATTGTTGCAAATCACCGCCCTTGAAACCGATCTTGAACCATTTCACACGCTGTGCCGAACTGCCATGGGTAAACGAGTCCGGACTGACATAGCCCTGGGACTGTTTCTGTAAACGGTCGTCGCCTATAGCGCTTGCCGCATTCAGCCCCTCTTCGACGTCACCCGACTCAAGCAGCTGGCGCGAACGGTCGGCATGGTAGGCCCAGATACCGGCGAAGCAGTCTGCCTGCAGCTCCTGGCGTACGGAGAGTTTGTTGCCTTCCACCTCGCTCAGCGATCGCTTCGCCTTCTGCACCTTTTGCGAGATCCCCAACAGAGTCTGCACATGGTGACCGACCTCATGGGCAATTACATACGCCTGGGCAAAGTCACCCGGCGCCTTGAAGCGGTTTTTCAAATCGTCGTAAAACGAGAGATCGATATAGACCTTGTGATCGCCCGGACAGTAGAATGGCCCCATCGCTGCCTGACCGAAACCGCAAGCGGTCCTGGTGGCCCCCCGAAACAGCACCAGATTCGGTTCCTCGTACTCTCCACCCATCTTCCGAAACAGTTGATGCCAGGTGTCCTCGGTATCGGCCAATACGACCGAGACAAAATCCACCAGGGTCTTCTCTTCGGCGCTCTGTTTGACCGACCCTGCCTCATGTTCGGAGAGGCTGTCCTGGCCGCCGCCTCCAAGCATGGATCCCAGGTTGCCGCTCATCAGGGCGTAGGCGCCAATCGCCAACACCGCGACCATGCCACCTTTGAATCCGAACAGCTTGAAGACCGCGGGCAGCAGATTGAGCAATCCGCCACCTCCGCCGCCCAATCCCCCCATCGGGGACGGCGCCCGCATGCCGCGGCGATCTTCGACATTGTCGCTTCTTCGCTGACCTCTCCAACGCATCTGTCAACTCCAAATCTCAGTGAAAGACCTGTTCAATCCAGCTGCCTGCGATGCTACAGGGTACACTCTCCCGTAGCCGACAGAAACCCCGGAACAGCTCCCTATTGAAGAGGTTGGCGGCAACGAGATTCAGCATCCCCAATTCGCCAAAACCCGACTGGCATGTTAAATAGTGGTCTCCGGGGTGTGGGCTCCCAAAACCAGTGTTGGCTGAGTCTAACCGAAAAAAAAATGCATGACAGTCGAGAATGTTAAATATTTGTCAACTCGCGACCCAGGAAGAATGAAGATGACAGACAACACGATCCTGCTTGGCGGCAACGGCACACAGCAGATCCTGCTCAATGCAGGCATGGCGAATCGACACGGCCTCATCACAGGGGCCACGGGCACCGGCAAGACCGTGACCCTGCAGGTATTGGCGGAATCCTTCTCACGCTTGGGCGTACCGGTATTCACCGCCGACGTGAAGGGTGACCTTTCGGGGCTTGCGGGGAGCGGTAAAACCCATCCAAAAATCACCGAGCGCCTTGACTATATCAAAATCGAGGGCCATCAATTTGAACCATCCCCGGTGCTCTTCTGGGATGTCTTCGGCAAACAGGGACATCCCGTACGCACCACGGTATCCGAAATGGGTCCGACCCTGCTGGCCAATCTGCTGGAACTCAACGAGACACAGGAAGGGGTATTGCAGATCGCCTTCAGCCTCGCCGATGACGAGGGTCTTCTGCTGCTCGATCTGAAAGACCTGAGATCGATGCTCAATTGGGTCGCTGACAACAGCCGCGATCTTGAGCGGGAGTACGGCCGGGTATCGAAGCAGAGTGTCACCGCCATTCTGCGCAGATTGCTGGTCCTGGAAGAGGCCGGTGGTGAAGTCTTTTTCGGCGAACCGGCGATTCAGATCGAGCATCTCATGCAGACAGACTTTTCCGGTCGCGGTGTAATCAGCATTCTCGACGCCACCACTCTCTACCATTCACCGCGTATCTATGCCACCTTCCTGCTGTGGCTCCTTTCCGAGCTGATGGAGGAGTTGCCGGAACGGGGCGATGCCGACCTGCCGAAACTGGTCTTCTTTTTCGACGAGGCACACCTTCTCTTCAGCAGTGCGCCGAAGGCACTGCTGGAGAAGATCACCCAGGTTGTCAGGCTGATACGCTCCAAGGGTGTTGGTGTGTTTTTCATCACCCAATACCCCAATGACGTGCCTGACGAAGTCATCGGCCAATTGGGCAACCGCATTCAACATGCATTGCGGGCCTTTACCCCACGGGACAAGAAGGCGGTCAAGGCAGCCGCTGAGACGTTCCGTGAAAATCCGGCCTTCGATACGGTTGAGGTAATCAGCAACCTGGGCGTGGGCGAAGCCCTGATCTCGACCCTTGACCGAAAGGGCGTACCCAGCATTGTGGAACGGACACTGATGTCCCCGCCCCGTTCCCAGTTCGGACCCGTCGACCAGGAAGCACGTGAAAAAATCATCAAACGTTCACCGTTCAGCTCCGCCTACACCAAGGAGGTCGACAGGGAATCGGCCTATGAAATGCTGAAGAAGCGCGAGGAGGAGTTGATCAAACGAAGGCAAGAGCAGGCTAAGAAAGAGGCCGAAGAGAAGGAAAGGAAACGGGCCAGCAAAGGCAGCGGCGGTTCCAGGCGTCAGAGTGTTGGCGAAGCCTTCGCCAAATCCGTGGCGCGTGCCATCGGTTCAAAACTGGGAAGACAGATCGTTCGCGGCATCCTGGGGTCCATCATCGGCGGCCGCTGAAAATCTTCCTTGAAAAATCGTAGGGTGCGGCTTGCCGCACCAGATTACACTTACGATTAAGATTGGAACCTAAACGGGCGTTCGGTGCGGCAAGCCGCACCCTATATTGATTGTTGCGATTGGCTCCCAACCCCACCTAAAAATCCTGAATTGTGACAATTCACCGCAAAAGCTGACAACACCTCTGGTTTCACCCATAATGTCGCCCCCGAGAAATACTGTAGTCTGCCCGAGCCAGGCCGCAAATCAACAGACTGATATGGAGCCGATCATTCAATGAGACCATCCGCGCGCCGAGCCGATGAACTGCGACCGATCACGATTACCCGCCAATATACAAAACATGCCGAAGGCTCCGTTTTGGTCTGTTTCGGTGATACCCAGGTCATCTGCACCGCCAGCGTGGAAGAACAGATTCCCCGTTTTCTCAAAGGTAGCGGCCAGGGTTGGATCACCGCGGAATATGGCATGCTGCCACGCTCCACCACCGACCGCATGGGTCGGGAGGCGGCACGCGGAAAGCAGGGGGGGCGCACCCTGGAGATACAACGCCTGATAGGGCGTTCACTTCGCGCCGCTGTGGACCTCAAGCGCCTGGGCGAGCGGACCATCACCCTCGATTGCGACGTGATTCAGGCCGACGGCGGCACCCGAACCGCCTCCATCACCGGTGCCTGTGTCGCCCTCGCCGATGCCATTGATCACACCCGAAGACTTGGACTGCTGGATGAGAACCCCATGTTGGGCATGGTCGCTTCCGTCTCCGTGGGTATCTACGATGGCATGCCGGTACTCGATCTCGACTATGCCGAGGACTCAAATGCCGAGACCGACATGAATGTCGTGATGAGCGAAAGTGGTGGCTTTATCGAAGTCCAGGGTACCGCCGAAGGCGCTGCCTACAGCCGCGATGAACTGAATGCCATGCTCGACCTCGCACAACAGGGTATAGCAAGCGTAATCCAGATCCAGCATGCGTCACTGGATAGATAGACAGCACTATACAAAATTACTTTGTGGAAGATATTTTTTATATATAAATTTCATATACTTATGGACATATTTATTAAACAATTGGGAACAGGTAGATGGGAATGAGTGGACATCACAAAGGTGAAAAAATCGTTCTTGCCAGCAACAATGCGGGTAAGGTTCGTGAAATTAACCAACTGCTCGCCGATGTACAGATCACCGTGGTTGCACAAAAGGAGTTCAATATTCCGGACGCGATTGAAGATGGACTCAGCTTTGTTGAAAACGCCATAAAAAAGGCTCGCCATGCGGCAAGCCTGAGTGGATTACCGGCCATTGCCGACGACTCGGGCATCGAAGTGGATGCATTGAACGGCGCCCCCGGCATCTATTCGGCCCGCTTTGCCGGACCCGGTGCATCGGACGAGGCGAATCTGCAAAAACTGCTGACCCATCTCAAAGAGATACCGGACGAACAGCGCAGCGCCAGGTTCCAGTGCCTGATGGTCTATATGCGACACGCCGAGGACCCTACCCCGATCATCTGCCAGGGAACATGGGAGGGTCGGATTCTTCAACGACCCCAGGGTGAAAACGGTTTCGGTTACGACCCGATCTTCTATGTCCCTAGCCATGACTGCAGTTCCGCAGAGCTCGAGCCGGAGGTAAAAAACAGCCTCAGTCACCGGGGACAGGCACTGCAGGGACTGCTGCGGGCATTGAGCTGTTGAATGCATTCGACGGGCCCCTTCGCGCTGCCATGTGAATGAAAATTTTTGTGTCTTTTACCGGCTCCTGCTGTCGGGGAGCATCCCGTTATCCTATGCTACAGGCTGATCTGTTGAGCCCGCGATAGCCTTCAGACCTCGTTTTCGCGGCACGCGAAAATGTCACGCTTTGCAATCCCAACAACCCAATTATGCGTGCGTAAAAAATCGTGTCAGGTTTGCCTAAGATTAAACCTAAGGCACCTGGAATCTTTCTGATGAGCCATTTTTTCGCACTTACTTCGGCCTAGTGAGATTCACAACGTCAGGTTGCCGGACCGCAGACCTTAAAAATAATCGGTTTCCATATAGGAGATACCACCATGTCAGTCGCAAAAGTTACTGAAATAATCGCTTCATCCAACAAGGGTTTCGATGATGCCGTCACGAAAGGCATCAAACGCGCCAATAAAACGCTGAAAAACATCAAGGGGGCCTGGGTAAAGGATCAGCAGGTCACCGTCAGTGACGGCAAGGTCACTGAGTTCCGGGTAACCATGAAAGTGACCTTTGTATTGAAAGATTGAGCCGACCATGCCGGTGTAACCAGCCTGACTTCACAGTCTGAGATAATCGGCGCAATCGATTCATAACCAGTTGTTCAATACACGAAACCTGTTTCACGCATTCAGCAAAGCATCAAGAGGAGAAGAGAATGGGGCTGTTTGATTTCGCTGCAGATTTGGGGAAAAAACTTTTTGGCAAGGATGACGATCCCGCCGAAAAGATAAAACAGCAGATAGAGGCGGACAATCCGGGTGTCAAGGACCTCGATGTCAGCTTCGAGGACGGCAAGGTTGTTCTCTCCGGTAGTGCGGAGAGCGCCGAAGCCCTGGAGAAGACGGTGTTGATCGCCGGCAATGTGCAGGGTGTCAGCGAGGTCACCGTGGATGGCGTCAGTGCGCCGCCACAAGAGGCCAAGGTCGAATACTATACCATCGAGAGCGGCGACACCCTTTCGGCAATCGCCAAACGCTTTCTCGGCAAGGCCTCCGACTATCCGAAGATCTTCGAGGCCAACCGCGAGGTGATCAAGGATCCCAATCTGATCTATCCCGGCCAGAAGATCCGCATTCCCCTCGATTGAAGCCAAACCATGCTGCATCCCCGGGTCACCGGGGATCAGCGACCCGCCCCCACCCTAACCGTACACCACCGTCGGCAGCCAGGTAGCCAGCTGCGGCCAGTAGGCGAGCAGACCCAACATCACCAATTGGATCACGATGAACGGCGCCACACCGCGATAGATGGCACCTGTGGTCACCGCTTGGGGGGCGACGCCGCGCAGATAGAAGAGGGCAAATCCAAACGGGGGAGTAAGGAAGGAGGTCTGCAGATTCAAGGCTATCATGACCCCCAGCCAGACCGGATCCAGGCCCATGGAGAGGAGTATGGGACCGACAATCGGCACCACCACGAAGGTTATTTCGATAAAATCGAGAATAAAACCGAGCAGGAACATCACCAGCATCACCACCACCATCGCGCCGATCACACCCCCCGGCAGATCGGTCAGCAGCTCGGTCACCAGTTCGTCTCCGCCGAAACCCCGAAACACCAGCGAAAAGAGGGAGGCGCCGATAAAGATCAGGAACACCATGCTGGTCACCTTGGTGGTCCCGCTCATCACCTCCTTGAGGGTCGTCAGGGTAAACTTGCGCTGACTGATCGCCAGCAGGATCGCGCCGATCGCGCCCACGGATGCCGCCTCGGTAGGCGTGGCCAGGCCGCCGAGAATGGAACCGAGTACGGCGACGATCAGCAGCAACGGCGGCACCAGCACCTTGACCACCCGTACCAGCAGCTTGCGATCCTGCTCCCGCTCCGAGCGGGGAATGGCCGGCACCGTTTCGGGTCGGACGAAGGCGACGATGATCAGATAGAAGAGGTAGAGCAGCACCAGTATCAGACCGGGCACCATGGCACCCACGAAGAGATCGCCGACGGAGACCGTATCCGGTGAAAAGATCCCCATGTTCAACTGCGCCTGCTGGTAGGCGGCGGAGAGCACATCCCCCAACAGCACCAGGATAATGGAGGGAGGAATGATCTGGCCCAGGGTACCGGCAGCGCAGATGACGCCACTGGCGACCCCGGGATGGTAGTTGCGTTTCAGCATGGTCGGCAGGGAGAGCAATCCCATGGTCACCACCGTGGCGCCGACGATGCCGGTGCTGGCCGCCAGCAGCATACCCACCAGGGTTACCGATATGCCCAGCCCGCCCCGCAGCGGTCCGAACAGGCTGGCCATGGTGTCGAGGAGGTTTTCCGCCACCCGCGATCGTTCCAGCATCACCCCCATGAAGACGAACAGCGGCACCGCAATCAGGGTCTCGTTGGTCATGATGCCATAGAGCCGGTTGGGCAGGGCCTGGAGGAAGGCATCGTCGAAATAGCCGTTGATGCTGCCCAGCCAGGCGAATGCCAGCGCGGTGCCGCCGAGGGAGAAGGCGACCGGGTAACCCAACAGCAACACAAGGCAGACGACGAGAAACAGGATCAGCGGCAGATAATCAGCCATTCCCTTGCGCCTCGATATCATCGGCCTGCCCAAACAGCCGCAGCAGAGAGCGAATCACCGTTGCCACCCCCTGCATCAGCAACAGCCACGCCATCACCAGGATCAGGCTCTTGAAGAGGTAGACGCCATCCAGCCCGCCGGCCTCCCTTGAGCCCTCGCGCAGCGACCAGGATTGGACCACATAATCCCAACTGACGGCAAAGATGAAGAGACAGACCGGCATCAGCAGCAGCAGGCTGCCGAGCATATCGACCCAGGCCTGGCGTTTAATCGAGAAGCGTTGGAAGAAGATATCGACCCGGACATGGCCGCCATGCTTCAAGGTATAGGCGGCACCGACCAGAAACAGCGCACCGTGCATGAAGGTGACCGACTCCTGAAGCCAGATCCAGCCCAGATCGAAGACATAGCGCAGCACCACCACGGTGAAGGTGACCAGAACCATGAAGAGGCTTAGCCAGGAGACCGCCCGCCCGGTCCACTCGTTGATTGACTCGAACAGCCGGGCGACGGGTTCGAGTACCGCGACAACAGCCTTCATCCTGCCCTACTGAACACTACCAACGCATCAATATCCATTTCGGCACTGAGATATTGGTCGGATCCGTGGAGCGTGAGTCGAACTCACCATCCCCATCCCTATCGACCATGTAGTAGGGCGGTCCGGCATCGGGCTGAACCTTCACCATATAGAGCTGGCCATTGATCCGGTACTCGTAGATCGTCCCCTCCTCCCGCTTGATGATTGTCACCTCCGGCTCGATCACCTCACCATCGACGACGATCTCGGGCAGGGGCAGCTCCGGCGGTTCAGGCACAGCCTCATCCTCGGCCGCATGCGAGCCGGCGGAAAGCAGTACCAGGATCAACGCTGGCAGGATCAGTAAACTGTAACTAGGCATCGGCTCCCTCCTGGGAGGCACATCAAGCACATCAAATACCGGCCGGGCAAACCCGCTCGTTACGAAAAAGTCTAACAGCCCCTCCGCCCGGGTGAAATAGTTCAGCCAGGTCAGAGCTCGAGCAGAATCTCCTGTTCCGCGGGAGAGGGTTCGAAGCGGCGTGTCTCATAGTGGGCGAAGATTGCGTCCACCACCTCTTTCGGTTGATTGCAGACCTGCACCAGATCGAGATCTTCGGGACTGATGGTACCCGCCTCGCAGAGGGTACCGCGAAACCAGTCCAGCAACCCCTGCCAGAAGGCGCCGTCCACCAGGATGATCGGTATCTTACGGGTCTTTCCGGTTTGCACCAGGGTCAGGATCTCGGCCATCTCATCCAGGGTACCGAAGCCGCCCGGGAGTACCACGTAGGCCGATGCGTGTTTCACAAACATCACCTTGCGGGCAAAAAAGTGGCGGAAGTTGAGGGCGATATCCTGGTAGGGATTCCCGGCCTGCTCCATGGGGAGCTGGATATTGAGGCCGATGCTGGTGGACTTGCCTTCAAAGGCCCCTTTGTTCGCTGCCTCCATGATGCCTGGCCCGCCGCCACTGACCACGGAGAAGCCGCTGTCCGAGAGCAAGCGCGCAATCTCCTCCGCCAAGGCGTAGTGGTGATGGTCGCGGGGGGTGCGCGCGGAGCCGAAAAAACTCACCGAGGGACTGATCTGAGCCAACTGCTCAAAACCCTCGACGAACTCCGCCATGATCTGGAATACCCGCCAGGACTCTCGGGTCAGCTGACGTTCGTTGCCCCCCCTGGGGCGCCTGCGTCGGTCTCTTGTCATTGCCATCGGATCTACACTCGTTGTCATTTTTCTTGCGACAAAGGGCGTTCATCATAACAAGCAACCCGGACTGTTGAAATGCACCCCTTCACTGCGTAACCTTGCGGATTTCGAAGTTCCACGGCCAACCCATGTCCAATCTCAATCCGCGTCAACAAGCGGCGGTAAACCATATCGACGGCCCACTGCTGGTGCTTGCGGGTGCCGGCAGCGGCAAGACGCGTGTGATCACCGCGAAGATCGCCCACCTGATCAATCGCTGCGCCATCGACCCGGGGAGGATCACCGCAGTGACCTTCACCAACAAGGCGGCGCGGGAGATGAAACAGCGGGTAGGCAGGATGATCGGGACAGATGGTGGTGCCAGGCCGTCGATCTCCACCTTTCATACCCTTGGCCTCAATATCCTGCGCCGGGAGGTGAAACGGCTGGGCTATAAGACCGGTTTCTCGATATTCGATCAGCAGGACAGCGATACCCTGCTGAAGGAGCTGTTGCGTAATCAGGAGCTGGAGGATGAGTCCCAGCTCAACGCCCTGCAGTGGACCATCTCGAATTGGAAAAATGACCTGGTCTCCCCGGAGCAGGCCCTGCACACCGCGGAGGATGAACTGCAGCGTCGCAAGGCCCATCTCTACGCCGCCTACCAGCGCAGTCTGCAGGCCTACAACGCGGTCGACTTCGACGATCTGATCCTGCTGCCGGTCTCCCTGTTTCGCCAACACCCCGATGCCCTGGAGCAGTGGCAGAACCGTATCCACTACCTGCTGGTCGACGAATACCAGGACACCAATCAGGCCCAGTATGAATTGGTCAAGCTGCTGGTGGGGGTGCGCGCCGCCTTCACCGTGGTCGGTGATGACGACCAGTCGATCTACGCCTGGCGCGGCGCGCGACCCGAAAATCTTGGCCGGCTGCAGTCCGACTACCCACGGCTGAAATTGATCAAACTGGAGCAGAACTACCGCTCCAGCGGCCGTATCCTGCGCTCGGCCAACCAGCTGATCGGCAACAATCCCCATCTCTTCGATAAACGGTTATGGAGCGATCTCGGCCCCGGTCCGCAACTGCGCGTGCTCGAATGCCGCAGCGAGGAGCAGGAGGCGGAAAAGGTCGTCTCGGAGATCATCCATCTCAAGTTCACCGCCAAGGCCGCCAACAGCGACTTTGCGATCCTCTATCGAGGCAACCACCAGGCGAGACCCTTCGAGAAGGCGCTGCGCAGCCACAATATCCCCTACTTTCTCAGCGGCGGCACCTCTTTTTTCGCCCGCGCGGAGATCAAGGATGTCATGGCCTACCTCAGGCTGCTTGCCAACCCCGACGACGACAGCGCCTTCCTCAGGATTGTCAACACCCCGCGCCGGGAGATCGGCCCCAACACCCTCGAGAAGCTCGGTGCCTATGCCAGCCGGCGCGGGATCGCGCTGCTCCCCGGGTGTCGGGAACTGGGGCTGCAGAGCCTGCTCAATCCGCGCGCCCATGAGCGTTTGAGCCGCTTCGCCAAGCTCATGGAGGCGCACGCCAGAGAGGCCGAGGCCAGCCCGGTCGAGACGGTGCAGAGGCTGATACGTGAGATCGAGTATGAAGATTGGATCCGCGAAAATAGCAGCAGCGACAGCCTGGCGGAACGACGCATGGAGAATGTCAACGACCTGTTGGAGTGGGTCAAGGCCCTCTACCATGGCGAGCTGCAGGAGAAGAGCCTGGCCGAGATGGTCAACCACCTGACCCTGATGGATCTCCTGGAACGGCAGAATGAAGAGGAGGCCCTCGACCAGGTCCACCTGATGACCCTTCACTCCGCCAAGGGGCTTGAGTTCCCCCACGTCTTCCTCGTCGGCATGGAGGAGGAGCTGCTGCCCCACCGCAGCAGCATCGAGGAGGAGAACATCGAGGAGGAGCGGCGTCTCGCCTACGTGGGCATCACCCGCGCCCAGCGCAGCCTGACCCTCACCTACGCCGCCAAGCGCAAGCGCTTCGGCGAAATGGTCCACTGCGAACCGAGCCGTTTCCTGCAGGAACTGCCCGAGGAGGAGCTCAGCTGGGAGGGGCGCGACAGCCAACTCAGCAAGGAAGAGAAACAGCAGCGGGGCACGGCCCATTTGGCGAACCTGAAATCCCTGCTCTCTTAGCGGGGGTTGGGAGGACTTTGTTTTGATTAGAGTCCGCAAATGAACGCTAATAAACGCAAATCTTGCCTAATCAGGTAGGGTGAGGCCCAGCCCCACCAAAACCCGAGCATCAGCTTGGCAGGGTTACATCTAGACGCTTAACGGTGCGGCAAGCCGCACCCTACGCAAGAACAGGATAAAGTCCACATCACTTCCACTCAGGTGCGTGGGAGTAGATTCAGATGTGAAGTGATAGAACCCAGTGTGGGTTCCCACGGCGGACCGTGGGAACCATACAATCAACATTTGCGTTCATTTGCGGACTGAATAGTCTTAGTGGGTAAGCACCCAGCTAACGATTGTGCGGATATTTTCATCGGAGATATGGGCGTTGGGCGGCATCGGGATCTGGCCCCAGGCACCCACACCGCCGTTCTTCACCTTGCCCACCAGCATATCCAGGGCAGCGGCATCGTCTTTGTATTTGGCCGCAACCTCCTTGTAGGCCGGTCCGACCACCTTGGTTTCGATCTGATGGCAGGCCATGCAGCCGGATTGGGTGGCCAGGGCCAGCGCATCACCGCCGGCGGCAGGTGCTGCGGCTTCAGGGGCAGACGCCTCGGCGGCCGGTGCCTCGGTGGCGGGCGCTTCCGCGGCGGCAGGCGCTGCAGCGGCAGTCTCCATAGCCGCGGCCGGAGCAGCTGCAGGCTTGGCCTCTCCCGCCACATTTACCTTGCCGATCGGGGCGATTCTTTCGAGCACATCCGCCCGCTCCTCGGCCAGCAGTTGGCTGGATAATCCTGCCAGAACAATCAGGGCGGACAGGGTAACGGCTTTGATTTTCACGGGCTTCTTCCTCCGTTGTAACGCTTGAGGCCCAGATCATGGGCGATTCGCAAAACCCGGCGATTATACCCAGAGGCGGCAAAAAGTTCGAACTGGCCTTCTCACCAGGCTATATTCCCAATTTAGCGTGAGAAAGGAATAGTCTATTCCGTCATGAGGTTGGACGCCGCCGGTCCCTGTCGTTACACTACGCGTCCTACTCCGCGCCCGTAGCTCAGCTGGATAGAGTACCGCCCTCCGAAGGCGGGGGTCACAGGTTCAAATCCTGTCGGGCGCGCCATCTTGTTTCTACGGCGTCATTTACAACAAAATCCATCCAGCGAGGCCCTGGAATCGTGACCGGGGCCTGACCGCAGGCTTTGGGCACCCCGATTCCTGCCATACCCCCAATCAAGGTTGCAGGAACAACCACGAGATTCATGCCGTTTTACCCATTGTTGTTTCCTGACATAGGGCGGAAAATTCACATTTGGTCTGGCAGGAGCATTAAAGCCCGCTCTACTACCGGCCGATGAAACTATAGATCACCGGCACATTTGCCTAACCAGCGTTGCAGTTTGGGTATCTATGGGAAATCTGGAATGAATAATCAAAGGAATCGAAGACGATACCCGCGACTGGATGTAGACATCCCGGCCTTAATCGAATACCAATCCCAGGTCTTCTCGAACTGTCGCATGCTCAACTACTCCCGCGGCGGTGTCTACCTGCAATGCATGGACGAAGCCCTGACCAGCACCCTAAGCCAAGGCTATGTAGCCGAGTCTGAACGGGAGAGCGTGCTGCTTTCACTCCCCGATGAATCACTCAAGGTGTGCGCCCATATTGTCTACTTCAGCGGCGGAGGCATGGGACTCGCATTCTGCGACAGCGAGGGTGAAAAGCTTTATGAATCGCTCTATGCGAGAAGACCCGTAAGCACGGACAGTGACAAAGATCCAAGAGTCTGTAATCCGGCCCAAAGCCGGGAGCTTCTAAACAAGCTCAGGCAAAAGACGGCACCCTTTCTCGAAGCCGGTTTGGCCGCGTTCTTCTCCCAGGCAAACGAGGAGCTTCAGCACCATATTGCGGAAACCAGTGATCCCCGGGAAGAGTCGTCCCTCTTTTATGCCCTCAACAGTCTGGAAAAAGACCAGGCAGCCCTCTGCGAACGCTTTCTTCAGTTGGCGGGGAGAAATTTCACCTTGCTGGTGGGAGAGGAGACAGAGGAACAGCAGTCCGCACCGGAACAGCCCGAAGATTTGGCCCTGGTGGATACTCAGGAGGTGGATACCTGGATTCTGATCAACAAACTGGCACGTCGGGTAGAGTCCGATAACGCACGCAACCTCTTCCATGTCGAGACCGCACTCAGTTATCTCTGCCAGGACAATGTACACAACGAGCTTAATCCCATAGCTCCGATCAGCCTGCTGACAATCATTAAAAAAATACTGGATGCCTATCAGTTTGACGTAACCGTCACCCGGTTGCTGTTGAACAGGTTTTGCAAGACCCTGCTGAACGATCTCGGTCTTCTCTACGAGGAGTTGTTACAGCTTTTGCGTCAGCAGAAGATCATCGGCTTGGAGCGGGAGGTCCAGGAGCGCTGGACCATCGTCAAGAATCCCGAACCCGTCACTCCCGCTAGCGGCCCCATCGAAAACATCACCGCCCTGAATAACCTCACTCAGGTTGGCCAGGAACAGGCTTCGATACAAAGCATGACGGAGGCCGAACGCAAAGGGGTACTGACCAGCCTGGCTTCACTCTCCCGTCTGCAGACAGCCACCCTGCAGCAGCAGGTTCAGCAACTGCTGCAGGAGGAGAGCCGCAATCCGGTGGAGTTGTCTGACGAAGCCCGGGCGGCCATCGGCGCCGGTGAGGAACTGGTGACCACACTGAGCAAAGATCCACTGATAACCGAGGAGCTGCGGTCTTTGCTGGGCAGCCTCAAGTTCCTGGTTGTCGAGGCGGTATTGCAGGACACCAGCCTGCTGGACAACGACAACCACCCGGTACGGCGCCTGCTCGACTCGATCGAGTCGCTGAAACCCTATATCAATAGAGGAAGCCGCGCATCGCTGTTGCGCGATCGCGATTCAAGCCGATTCGCGGCTATCACGGAGGCTGTTGAGGGCGGTCAATACAGCCATGTGGATGAGGTGACCCTGGAGATCGAGGCGCTGCAACAGGAACAGCAGGAGCGATTTGAATCGAACCGAAAGCTCTCCATCTCACGCTGTCTCAAAGACGAAAAACTGCGGCAAGCACAGGTCTCGACCTACGAGGCCCTGTCGAATCTGCTGCTGGAGCAGTCTATCTCCCCGGTTATCGACAAGCTGCTTGGCTTCGGTTGGGTCAATCTGTTAATCCAGACAGCGGTACTGGAAAAGTCGGACGCCAAGGGTTGGCGCAACTACCTGCAGATCGTCGATCTGCTCCACCGGCTGTTTGCCGATACGCAAGGAAAGCACAAACTGACGGATGATCAGCGGCAGGCCCTGTTGTCGATGGTCCGCAAGGGCTTCACCGACTACCCGATCTACGCGGATCAAGCAGAGTCGTTCGAGCGGGAGCTGCGTCAGCTGCTGGAGAATGAAGCGAACATCGACCTCTCTCCGCAACAGCTGATCACGGTGGATGAGGCCTATTTACAACGTTTTTTTCAGGGCATGGATATCCATCCCGCAAGTCTGAAGCCGGATCATGGGAATGGTGATTGGCAGAGGCAGGTAAACGAGATCGCGCTTGATACCTGGCTTGTGCAACAGAGTGACGAGGGAAACCCGAGGATACTCAGCCTGGCCTGGAAGAATCCACAGACAGGCCGCTATCTGCTGGTGGATGGAGACGGCTACAAGGTGCTCGATGAAGAGCTGCCCCAGCTAACCGAACGCTTCGCGGCGCAACAGATCTATCCGATGGAGCGGGTGACGCAACCAATCGTGGAGCGTACCGTCGAGACCATCCTCTCCAATACCTATGACAGCTTCAAGCAAGAGTCCGCCATCGATTCTCTCACGGGGCTCAGCAACCGGCGCTCCTTTGAAACCGAGTTGAGCCGGCATATCAGTCTCGTGGATGGGCAGGAAGAGGCTGGCGCTCTGATTCTGCTCAATCTGGATAAGTTTCAGGTGGTCAACAACCTGTGTGGATTTGAAGGTGGCGACAGCCTGCTGCAGAAGGTGACCGATATTCTTCTCAACTATATGCCGGAGAAGGGGTACCTGGGACGCATTGGTGACGACGAGTTCTCCCTGCTGTTGCCTGGACACGACCTGGAAAAGGGCTATCAGGCCGCGGAGATGCTGCGCCAGGCGATCTACGAGTATGATTTCGAATGGCAGGGAAGAATGATCCCCACATCCACCAGTGTCGGCGTTGTTGAAATAGGCACAGACAAACAGCGGGCCGACAAGCTGCTGCAGGCCGCCCTGGCCGCCTGCAACCGGTCCAAACAGGGTGGAGGCAACTGTACCAGGGTCTACCTGGAGAGCGACTCCGCCTATCAGGAACACCAACAACTGGTGGAGTCGTTGCCGGCGATCAAGGAGGCGCTGACCAAGGGGCGCCTGGAACTCTTCGTGCAACCCATCGTACCGCTGCAGGATTCGAAAGGATTGACGCAACACCATGAGATCCTGTTGCGGGTCCGTGATGATGCCGGAAATCTCGAATCGCCACAGGCCTTCATCCGCGCCGCAGAGGAGTATGACATGATGCGGGATGTCGACCGCTGGGTGGTCGAGGCCTTCTTCCGTATGGTCGAACCCTATGCCGACAGACTGCCGGAGGGAGAGAGCTTTTCCATCAATCTTTCAGGCATGTCGGTAGGGGACGATGCGTTTAAAAACCGGCTGATCGAGCGTATCAAGGCATCGCCGTTACAAACCAGGCACATTGGATTCGAGATCACGGAAACCGTACTGGCCGGCGATATCAGCGATACCGCGGCTGCCATCAACGAAATTCGCCAACTGGGCTGCGCATTTTCCCTCGATGATTTCGGCTCGGGCTATGCTTCCTTCTCCTATCTGCGGGATTTTCCCGTCGACTTTGTCAAGATCGATGGGGTTTTTGTACGCGAGATTCTCAACAAGCCCGCCGATTACGCCACCATCAACTCCATCACCGAGATCGCCCATTTCATGGATAAGCAGGTCATTGCGGAGTTCGTTTCGGACGAGAATACCGGGTTGGCCCTGAAAAACATGGGCGTGGATTATGGACAGGGCTACCATTACGGCAAACCGCGACCCCTGCAAGAGATGCTGGCAGAGATTGCCGACGAGAAAGGAGAAATCGGTGTCTCGTGAGGATATGGCGGCTGATGAGCGATGGCGATAAAAAAACCGCCAAGCGGTATCGCCTGACGGCTTTTTATTTAGTACCGCGGTTGGCGGTTACTTTGGCAGCGGCTTATTTGGCTTCCGCCGGTGCCTCGGTGGTTTCTCCACCCATGCCTTCGAAGGCGCTGAACTCAGCTGCGTCGACCATGCCGTTCTCGTCTTTGTCGATGCTGCTCCAGTTCTTGCTTATCTCAGGATCCGCAGCGGCCTCTTCAGCACTGATTGAACCGTCCTGATTCACATCGAGGGTGGCGAAATCGGTGCCGGCAACGAGTGCCGTGCTGAGTGCCAGACCGCTGAACATACCAATCATTGTAGCCAGAGTTCTCTTTTTCATAATTTCCTCCTCATATTCGAGATTTGAGTTGAACTCGGCGCTTTATATGCACACCCCGTGCCAATCAATGAGAACCCTGCAGAATCAAACGGATAGCAATTTTCACCCCGATCCATGCCCTCAGAATCCCCATGAACTGTCGCCAGATGCAGACAACTCTCGGCGACTTTCTCTCAACCAGTTGAAAAAAATAGAAAATATTTGTCGCCGATTAGCGACAACCAAAGCAGGGGGAAGTCAGAATCGTGGCGAGTGACCTATCCCTACTTGTGGAGAGTGAAAGCAGACAGATATCATCTCGAGTCAGGATGAAATCAAAGTCGGGATCGAAACCCTTTTTCTCATTCTCCTCCCTGCTTCTGGGTGGATTTCTCGTGGTTCTGTTTCCCTTGCTCGGCGGGCTATTCAACATCAGCTATCAGTTGGACCGTATCGCGGCGGACGGCCGTCGCGCCGTCCTGGTCACCGAGGAAGTCACCCTGTTGAGCCGCCAGATGGCGGAAGCCGTGCTCTCTCTGCAGCGGGCATCGGGCCAGTACTACGTACTCGAAGATCCCGCCCTTCTGGGCAGACTCGAGAAATCCCATCAACGCATCCTGGATACCATCGCCGGTCTACGAGGCATGCCGTTGGACGAAAATCAGGTGGCTTTGCTGGACGATATAGCCAGCCGGGAGTCCTCTCTGTTTCAGCAACTGAAGAACACACGTCGAACCGGCGCGGATGATTTTGAGTCCTTCAAACCCGATTTCGATCATATCCACCAGAGCGTATCCACCCTGACCGACCAGCTGGGGACGCTGATCCAGCAGCAACAGGCCAAGCTACGCATGATGGCCGATCTTGCGCAACGCACAATGATCTGGCAGAGCGCGGCCTTTATCGTGCTCTCGCTGTTGCTGGCCGCCCTGCTCTCCTGGCTGCTCAGCCGGCCCGTACGCCAACTCAGCACCAGCATAAGCCGCTTGGGTGACGACGACCTCGAGACCCGGGTAGCGGTTACCGGTCCCAGCGACATGGTCAGTCTGGGCAATCAACTGGACTGGCTGAGAATGCGACTGATCGAGCTGGAAGAGGATAAGCAAAGGTTCTTCCGCCAGGTATCCCATGAACTCAAGACCCCCCTGGCCGCATTGTGGGAGGCGGTGGATCTGCTCTCCAACGAGGTTGAAGGAGAACTCACCCTTCAGCAAACTGAGATCCTCGGCATCATGCGAAGCAGTGTTCGCGCCCTCCGGGAAAGGATCGAAGAACTGCTCAACTACCAACATGCGCTGCACCAGACAAAAGATCGGCAACAGGCCACCGTTTCGTTAGAATCATTGATAGACAGCGTTGCCCAGAGTCTCGACCTCTCCTTGAAGGCAAAACAGCTCTATCTCTCCAGATCGGTGTCAGGGATCATGCTGCAGGTTGACCAGTCGCAGATGGAGATTGTTATCAAAAACCTGGTCAATAACGCAATCCGCTTCAGTCCGCTGGGCGGCAGAATAGAGATCCGGGCGGAAATCCGCGAAGATGAAACCCAGATCACTGTCTGTGACCAGGGCCCTGGTATTCCCCCTGACGATAGGGCATATATCTTCGAACCCTTTTATCAGGGCAAGAAACAGACCCCCGGTCTGATCCAGGGCAGTGGGCTCGGGCTGGCGATTGCCAGGGCCCACATCGAAGCACATGGAGGAAAACTCATTCTGATGGAAGGAAATAGTTCCGCCACCTGTTTTCAGATCAGCCTGCCGCTGGAGAGAGAGGCTGCAGACGATGAATCTTAGACGATCGAGTCTTTTACTCAGCATACTCTGGCTCGCCGGCTGTGCGGCAACGGAACAGATCGCCAAAACAGAGGCTATCGAATCAGCTGCCACCAAGGAGACAAACTCGGGCGCCGGAAAAACGGAAACAACACGAGCGGCCGCAACAACCTCGGCAATCGATGAGGGAGAGACTGCAAATGCGGCTGCCACTGCGGAGATGGCTCAAGTCCTGTCATTATCGCGATTGCTGCAGCGCATGGACCGTGTTGCTACCCTGGAACCCGGCTCGGTACAGCAACGAACCCAACAACTGGACGCCAAGTTCGCTGAGCTTGATCCCGCGGACAGGTATGAATTCGCCCTGCTGCTCACCCGGAAGCGTTCAACCAACAGAGCGCTGACCCGGGCCATCTCGATCCTGAGCGAGCTGCAGGAGGGTGCGAATGATCGAATCGTTGCGGAGATACTGCTGCTGCATCGCCGCTACCTTACACTGAAAAAGCAGTACCGCTCGCAACGCAACAAGAGCATTGAACTTGAAAAGAAGATCGAACGCCTCAAGGGACTCGAGCAGGACCTCGACAACTCGAATTCCCGCATGCAGGAACCCTTGTATCCGCTGCCTGGAGCGCCTCGGCAACCGTGAACAGAAACCACATACTCCTGGTTGATGACGATCCCGATCTGCTGAAGCTGCTGTCGATACGCTTGACATCGGCCGGTTACCATGTGGAGTCGGCATCCAGCGCCGAGCAAGCCCTGGCCAATATCGCCCTTGCCAGACCCCGGGTGGTGATTACCGACCTGCGCATGCCCGGCATGGACGGTATGGCGCTGTTTCAACATCTCCACAGCGAGGATCCGACCCTGCCCGTGATTCTGCTGACGGCCCACGGCACCATCCCGGATGCGGTACAGGCGACCAAGTGCGGGGTGTTCGCCTATCTTACCAAACCCTACGATCCCAAGGCCCTGCTGCAGCTGGTCGAGCGTGCCGCCGCCCTGCCGCTGCCGGATGAATCGGCTCACGATGCGGAGGATGAAGCCTGGAGGCAGGAGATCGTTACCGCCAGCCCGCTCATGGTGTCACTGCTTGCCGAGGCTCGACTGGTGGCCGAAAGCGACTCCAATGTGTTCATACAGGGAGAGTCCGGCACCGGTAAAGAGCTACTGGCCCGCGCCATCCACAAGGCGGGATCACGGCTCGACAAGCCGTTCGTGGCCATCAACTGCGCCGCCATACCCGAACAGCTGCTTGAATCAGAGCTCTTCGGACACGCCAAGGGGGCCTTTACAGGCGCGGTGTCGGCAAGGGAGGGTCTGTTAAAAAGCGCCAGCGGCGGTACGGTTTTCCTCGATGAGATCGGTGATATGCCGCTTGCGCTCCAGGCCAAGCTGCTGCGGGTACTCGAGGACCGGGAGATCCGGCCGATCGGTTCCAGCCAGATGATCCCGGTAGACCTGAGGATCATATCGGCTACCCATCGCGATCTCGAGGAGGCGGTAACCAATGGGGCGTTTCGGGAAGACCTCTTCTATCGGCTCAATGTGGTAAGCCTTTCACTGCCATCGCTGAAACAGCGAAGGGAGGATATCCCGCTGCTTGCACGTCACTTCCTGGAGAGCCAATCCGGAAAGAGGCGGGCCGAGGCCTTCACGCCGGAAGCGATGGAACTGCTCATCGCCAACGACTGGCCGGGCAATGTCCGTCAACTGCTGAACGTTGTAGAGCAGTGCTGCGTACTCTGTACCACCAGCCTGATATCACCCGCCCTGGTGGCCAGGGCGCTGCACAACAAGGTGGCGGGAAGCGATCTCACCTATGCAAACGCAAAGCAGCAGTTCGAACGGGATTACCTGATACGGCTGCTGAAAATCACCGGCGGCCGGGTCTCCGAGGCGGCACGCCTGGCGGGGCGCAATCGCACCGAGTTCTACCGCCTGCTCTCCAAGCATGTGCTGAATCCATCCATGTTCAAAGGCAACGACCTCTAACACCCCTAGTTGGAGTGGATGGATTCCAACCGGCTTTCCCTGGCCTATAATCTACTAACCCGGCATTATGGCGAAGCGTGCTACTCGATCAGCATTTCCAGGCAATAAACGGATAGGGGGCGATCCTGTTCAGTAAAGGTGTATTTCTCGATGTGGGTTCGGTCGACTCCGGAGATATCGCATGGTCGCCATTAAAGGCCACGGCCCAAGCTTGGGGCTGGCACCAGGTGACCAGCCCCCAACAAACGCTTCAGCGCATCATCGATGCCGATCTGGTGATCAGCAACAAGGTGGTGCTCGATCGTGCCAGTTTGGCTGCATGTCACAATCTCAAACTGATCTGTATCGCAGCGACCGGCAGCAATAATGTCGACCTGGATGCTGCTGCCGAGTTCGGTATCGCGGTCACCAACGTAACCGGGTATGCCACACCTTCTGTGGTACAACATGTATTCTCGTTGATCCTCTCGCTTATCACCCGGCAGCAGAACTATCAAAGAGCAGTGGCGAAAGGCGATTGGCAAAAGGCAGACCATTTCTGTTTTCTCGACTACCCCATCCGGGAACTGTCGGGCAAGCGCATGGGCATCCTTGGCCATGGCGAACTGGGACGTGGAGTGAGCCGCCTGGCCGAGGCCTTCGGCATGCAGGTCGTGGTGGCTCAGCGACCTGGCAGCGGGCCTGCGCCTGCTCGGCTGGCGCTGGACAGACTCTTGCCGCAGGTGGACGTGCTGTCGATACATGTACCCCTGGTGGAAAACACCCGCAACCTGATCGGTGCCCGCGAACTGGGTTTGCTGCAGCCTCACGCCCTGCTGATCAATACGGCGCGCGGCGGTATCGTGGATGAACAGGCGCTGGCGGATGCATTGATCCGGGGTGAATTGGGTGGCGCGGGCATAGATGTGCTGAGGACGGAACCGCCCGTGGATGGAAGCCCGCTGCTCAATCCCAAGATACCCAACCTGATCCTAACCCCCCACATCGCATGGGCCAGCCGGGAGGCGAGGCAGCGCCTGGTCGATGGCGTGAGTGCAAATATCCAGGCCTTTGTCAGCGGAGAGCTTCGCAATCGTCTGGTTTGAGAGATTGCCAACGCTAATCGCCACCACCCGAGCCATTCGCTGTGCCGCATACTTTATGCCAGGCACAGGGAGCAATAAAAAAGCAAGCTGTAAATGAGCGCGCAGCATGAGAATCGGCGACTATCAGGGACTGGAGATCCAAAACAACTCTCCAGCATCCGTAAAACGATAAATCAGATCACTGTCAGTCTCATGGATTTGCAGATGGCGCCCTAGAATTGGAACGGCTGTCGTTGTCGCGGTATCCATTGATAGCGGCACATCCGTACCATCCGCCGGTACCGCATACAGCGTCCCTGGCGTTCCCAGCGCAAACCAATCTGCAGCTCCCACTTCGCCCTCCAAAAGAAGGATCCACTCGCCATCGGGGGACCAGGTTGGGTGTTTCATGTGAGGATCGGATTCTCCAGGCACCACCGCGAGCCGCTTCAGATCATTGCCGTTCACATCCAGGGTATGTGCATGACCATGAGTGGAAACACGAGTGCCATATGTCTTCAGGACAAAGGCAATGCGCTCTCCATCAGGGCTTGCCCTGACCTCCACCGGTTCACCCTGAGTCGAGTCAAACTGGATAATGGGGTTACCGACAGTTGAGAGCACTGGAGTCACATAGATACTCTGCCCAAGGGTATAGACGAGTCGGTTGTCGGGCAGCCAGTCAAAATCGATCAACGCAAAACCTTGACTTATCACCGTGTAGCTAACGAGCTGGTTGTTTTCCCGATCGTGGATTTCGAGATAGTAGTCACTTGAGTTGAAGTCGTATTCTCTAATCACGGCAAGATACCTGGAATCCCTGGAAATCTTAACCGGCTCATGAATAGTGCCACTAAAGGTAAAACCAGCGAACATTGCACCAGAACCGTCGTACAACCTGACACACTCCAAATTGTAATAGACGGAATCGCTGTCCCTACAATTATTCACGGTTTCTACCACCATCCCACCAGCAACCGCTTGCGAGGTGATCTCAACAGTGGCAATACCCAGATATTCCGGCCTCTCATCCCACGCCTCCACCCCTGGCACCCTCGTGTAACTACCAGTGGTTAAATCCAGGACCCATCCCTTACCCCCTAAAACCACCTTCCCTGCCAATCCCGGATTGATCGACTGGCCGGCCTGATCAGATTGGTTTATTTGACTGTCTGTCGCGGACGATCCTCCGCCTTCACCACCCCCACCGCCACAGCCGGGGAGAAAAAAGAGCGAAGAGATTGCAATTAAGAATATGACATTCCATGTGACCTTCATACTGCTTTCCTAGCTGGTTATCTATTCTGGATTATGCTGTGAGACTCAATCTTAAAACATTATTTTTACATCTATCTGACAGAATTTATCAAGCAGGTAAATAAATCCTGAAGATTGCGCTTCTAACAATACCTTTTGGGTTGTCATATCTAGTTACGCAAGACAAACTCCAACAATCAGCTTGAGGCCCGCTTGCCAAGCGCAAAACAATTGAACTATGCTTTTTTTGATCCGTCACATCAAACGAAGCGCGGTTATTGCTAATCACAGGTCAACCATGGAGCGATAAACGCTCTAAAATAACCTGACCTGCTTCTTGTTTAGGGTGTCAATAGGTGAACCTCCGATTCAGACTCAATCTTATCGTAACTCTGGTGTTGTTAATCATCCTTGCGATCAGCGCTGTGCAGGCGGTAAATAACGCGCGAAAAAATGTTCGTGCAGAGTTGGAATCGGCCATGGTGTTTGCCATGCATATGCTGGCTGCAGAACTGCGTCATATAAATCAGGGCGATAGGTTCGGGCAGCAAAGCTCGAATCCGTTCAGGCTCGATCAGCTAGCCAACATACGTCACCTGCTGATCGCTTTTTATGATCTTGACAATAACCTGATCGAAAGCAACGAGACAATCCCGCGGCAAGGCGAGGAAACCACGCCAATGTGGTTTAAGCAGCTGATGTACGGAGCGCTTCAGGATATCCCCAACAAGCGTCTGCCCGTCTATACAGACACTGTAAAAACAGGGGAACTTGTGGTCAGCCCAGAACCCAACAGTGAAATAACTGAAGCCTGGGCAGAGACAAAAATGCTGCTGCTGATGATGACACTGATTTTCCTGGCGGTAAACATCATGGTCTATCTGGTGGTGGCACATGCCTTGAGGCCGATTTCCCATATCACTAAAGCACTGTCCGATATTGAATCAGGTCAGCTTGAGACCCGACTGCCGATTTTCAAGCTTCCCGAAATGGCGGGTATCAGCAAAAAGTTCAATACCATGGCAGCGACAATGCAGAACAGTATTCTGCACAATCAGCGCCTGACTCAGCGCATAATTCGTCTGCAGGAGACAGAACGAAAAAGCCTTGCACAAGAGCTTCATGATGAAATTGGCCAACATTTAACGGCGATACACGTTGACGCCTCGGTGATAAAACAGTCGACAGATCTATCCTCCAGTATCAAAAGCGCGCGGGCCATCGATGAGATTGCATGCCACATGATGGTAATTCTGAGAAGCATGCTGAAACGCCTGAGACCCGGCGGTCTTGATGAGTTGAGTTTCATTGACGCCTTGCAGGAGCTAATAGATTCGTGGCAACAGAGACACACACAGACAGATCTCAGTTATCGGATCCAGGGCAACTTCAGCTTGCACGACGAGGCCATTCAGTTGACCCTGTATCGTATATTGCAGGAGTGCCTGACAAATATCAGTCGTCACTCAGGCGCCACTGAGGTCAGAATCAATCTGGAAGAGAGTAAAACTGACTATTCTCTGCAGGTGACAGACAACGGCAAAGGCTTTGACGTTGATGAGCAAAGATCGAGTTTTGGCATATCGGGTATGCAGCAGCGGGTCGAAAGCGTGAACGGCGAGATGGATATCGACGCCAAACCTGGTGATGGAGCAGTCATCAGAATAATAATTCCAAGGCAGGGGGAGATTCAATGAATCGGACAATCAATGTCGTCCTGGCCGATGATCATATCGTCGTCAGGTCCGGGTTGACCAGGCTGCTGGAACAAAACAGCGATATAAAAGTAATTGGTGAAGCTGAGAGTGGCGAGCAGGCCTACCGAATATACGCCGAGCGTATGCCCGACGTTTTGATTATGGATCTCTCCATGCCGGGCATGGGCGGACTCGAGGCATTGAGGCGGATCATTGGGGATTGGCCGGACGCCAAGATCATTATCTATACCATGCATGAAAACACCAGTTACGCCATCCAGTCGATGAGCACCGGCGCGATGGGATATGTTGCCAAATCGGGGCCGACAAGCGATCTGATAAACGCAGTCAAAAAAGCCAGTGCCGGTGAAAAATACCTAAGTGGGGATATGGCTCAAAAAATAGCCTTAAACAGTGTAGCCGGTGATGACGATCCCTCACAGTTGCTGACTGCGAGAGAGTTTGAGGTGTTTCGGCTCCTGGCCGAGGGCAAGACCATTGAGGATATCGCCAGTGATCTCGATATCGGGCTTAAAACTGTCGCCAATCATCAAACCAATATCAGACAGAAACTCGACATCAACTCCCCTGTCGAGCTTGTCCGTCTGGCAATCAAACATGGGGTGATCATTAAAAACTGAAACAGCGGGAAAATCACTCTTGATCCATCCTTAGGCCAGTACCCGGTGCATCCCTGCACCACAATCCTGTTTGTCTGCCCTGATCATGCCGGGGATGGCAATAACCAGAGCTGCCAGTGAGACTATCGGCGAAAGCCGATCTCCATGGTATAAAACTCCGGATTCAATGCACGCAAGGGTTCGCGCAGCTTTTCGATCTCGGCAGCGGGCGCGTGAATCTCGAGGCGGGTGATATCCGCGATTTTCAGCGCCTGATCCAGCAGCGCACCCACATTCTCCAGGTGGGCAAGTATCCCCTCCGCATCGGCATAGCCTTCACGGCAGTGGGCCTGCATACCGTTGAAGCTGAAACCGTAGTGCATGCATTTGGCCTCAGTCATGGTCTTTTCCAGAAACTGATCGCCAAGTCGGCGAAACTCCTCGAGCTTGCCCTCGTGGATCTTGAAGTAGGGAACCAGGGTACAACAGGGATCGGTCAGCGCCATGGTTGTTCTCCTCGATTGCGAATGTAATCAGTTTTTGCCCTGAATATTCACCTTTCCGGTGCGGCAAGCCGCACCAATAGCTGAGTGGTAGAGGCCATGACGGGAGACCGCATACTTTGGTTCCTCTCATCACCCCTCGAAATCGTAGCGCAGGGTCAAACCGGCATAGACATCCCGGTCGGGGGCCGGTTCAAAATAGCGTCCGCCGAAGGCGTTGATGCGCACATTGCCGTTGTACTCCTTGTCGAACATATTATTCACGCCGATGAAGGGCGAGAGCTCCCAGGGACCAAAGAACCTGGTATAGCCGAGACGCAGATCAGCCACGGTATAGGCATCATTGGTTACCGTATTCGCGTTATTGGCATAGATCTCATCCACGTAGAGCGCGGTGAACTGGCCGTAAACGCCATTGGGATGAGTATAGGTGAAGTCGGCACTGAGCAGATTCTCCGGGACACCGGGTATGGTCTTGCCGCTGAAGTCGTTGCCGCTGTCATCGATGAACTCATCGAACTCGAAGTCGGAATAGGTGTAGGCCAGGGTGGCGATCAGGTGTTCAACCGGCTCAAACACCAGCTGGGCCTCCAGACCGTTGCGCCTCGATTCACCCGCATTCTCGTAGAACTCGATGTCATCTATCTCGAAGGGCACCAACTCGTCGCTGACATCCATGGTGAACAGGGCCAGGTCATAGCGGGCCTTGCTGCCCAGCCTGCCCTTCACCCCGATCTCATAGTTGGTGGCGACCTGCGGGTCGAGCTCCTGGTTGAAGCCGGCACCGTCAGGGTCGCGCAGTTCCACCGCGGTGGGCGACTCGAAGGAGCGGGAGATATTGGCGTAGAGATTGAGCCCCGGCCTGGGGGTGAAACGCAGACCCAAAGACGGGCTGAATCTGCTAAAACTGACATCGCCGGAGTCGTCGCCATTGCTGAGAAAGTTGTCCTCCACGTCGAAGTCGAGGCGATCGTAACGCCCGCCCAGTGTCAGCTCCACGCGCTCGCTGAAGCTATATTCGTTCTGGATATAGAGACCGATGCTGTCGACCTGCTCGTCCTGGTCCTGGATCTTGGTGCCCAGCTCCTCTCCCGCGAGGAGAAAGCGCTTGCGCTCATCCTCCTGACGATCCAGGTCGACCCCCAGGGTGAGGCGGTTGGCGTGGCCCGAGAGGGGAGCGGTATGGGTGTACTGGGCGCCGCCACCGACGGCAAAGCGATCCAGCAGGATGCCATGTCCGGTGGCGCCGATGGGCAGGCGGTTGGCCAGATCGCGGGAGACATAGTAGTTGCGCACCCGAAGCTCACCGCTATCGCCCAGCGGCCTGTCGTAAACAAAACCGAGCCGGGTCTGCTCCAGCTTCTCGCCGGAATCGAGGCTCAGATTTCGGCTCCAGGCCTGGGTGGGATCCTCGTCGACCAGGGCCTCGGTGAGGCCGCCGGGATCGTCCGCCTTTGGCGAGTCGGTATAGTTGAGCACGGTGGAGAAACGGGCGCCGCCGTCGAGATCAAAACCGAACTTGCTGTTGAGGGCACTGAGTTCCGTGCCGCTCTGTTCGCGGTAGCCGTCATAGGTGAGATTGGAGAAATTGAGCAGATAGTCGAACCGATCCGCTTTGCCGCCGAACTTGAGCTGGTGTTTCTGCAGGCCGTCTTCGCCGAAGGTCGGGCGCAGGGAGATGAAGGGTGTCTCCGGCGGCTCCTCCGACTCGATCAGCAGCGCACCGCCGGATGCATTGCCATAGAGGGCAGAGACAGGCCCGCGGATCACCTGCATGTTGCCGATGGAACCGATATCGATGCTGTCCACATTGGCCTGGCCGTCCGGCAGGGTTTCCGGGATGCCGTCCACGATCACCTTGATGCCGCGGATACCGAATGCGGAGCGTGCGCCGAAGCCGCGGATCGATACCCGTAGATCCTGGGCGAAATTGTAGCGGTTCTGCATGAAGATACCGGGCACCTTGCTCAGGGATTCGTCCAGGCCAAGCTGGGGTTCGGCAAACTGGACCTCCTCCTGCTGCACGATGCCGACGGCGGCAGGAACCGTCTCCAGGGTTTTCTCAACCCGGGTGGCGGTGACCGAGATGTCGTCAAGGGGGGTCGACCCAACCCTCTCTTCAGCCAACGCCGGGTTTTGCAGGAAGGTTGTGGCTATTGTCAGAGGCAGTACCAGGGTTTGACGAACAAAGGACATCGTGATTCACTCCAAAAGTATGTACGGCTTGTTTAATGCAATAAATAATCCACTTATTCCCGGGACGCCATGGGATATTTTCCCGACAACCACTGACCGGTTTTCCCAATGACCCTGACCCATCGACTGATCCTGCTGGTGATCGCCATCGTCATGACGATGCTCGCCAGCGGCGCCTACTACGCCATCGACTTCACCCGCAACAACATCTCCGACGAGGTCAGGTCAAGCGCCCGCCTGACCATGCAACTGATGACCGCCGCCCTGATCAGCGGCAGCGCCGAAAATCAGCCCCAGGAGCAGCAGATCCTGATCAGCCATCTGCAGCAGTTGGACGATATCCGCCATCTCAACATCGCCGTGGTGCGCAGTGACGGCACCATCATCTATCCCTTCAGCGAACGCCGGCAGAGACCCCGGCAGAGTGTGCCAAGCTGGTTTATCGATCTGGTCAAACCGCCACCGGCGGAATACCGCAAGCGCATCGCCAGTCCCCTGATCGGCACCAGTGAGATCGTTATCCTCGCCGATCCCCTGGACGAGATTCAGGATGCCTGGCAGGAAGCACGATCGATCGTTTTTCTGATCGTTGTATTCACCCTTCTCTGCATTGTTCTCATGGCCATCATCATCCGCCGTTCACTGCGGCCGGTTAACCAGATCAGCGCCGGTCTCGGGGTCATACAGTCGGGGGACTATGCCGCCCGCCTGCCCCATTTCAACCTGCCCGAACTCAACCGGCTCTCACAGCAGTTCAACCACATGGCGCAGGTGTTGGATGACCAACAGCGGGAGAACCGCCAGCTCAACAAGCGGCTGCTCTCGGTGCAGGAATCGGAGCGCCGCCACCTGTCACGGGAGCTGCATGACGAGCTGGGTCAGTCGATCAGCGCCATCAAGGCGATGGCGGTGACCCTCAGGCAACAAACCACGGACAAGCCGGATAGCGCCAATGCCATCATCGGCGTCTGTAACCAGATGTATGGCGTGGTACGCGACATGATGAACCGTCTGCGCCCGGTGGCCCTGGAGGAGCTGGGACTGGTCACCGCCATCGAACGCCTGGTGGACGGCTGGAACGACCGCCAGGAGGAGAGCTTCTGCGCCCTCACCATCGCTGGCCGCTTCGATGAAATCCATGAAGATACCGCGATCACCCTCTATCGCATCGTCCAGGAGGCGCTGACCAATGTGGCCAAGCATGCCGCGGCGGAGAAGATCGAGATATGGCTCGGGCGGGATGACAAAGGCGAAATCGCATTGCATATACGGGACGATGGCCGTGGTTTCGACCAAAGCGAACGGGGCAAGGGAATGGGACTGCTCGGCATGCGCGAACGTGTCGAGACCTTGAATGGGAAAATCTCCCTTGCCAGCGAACCCAACCGGGGTGTATCAATCGATATCCATATACCCTTCACCTCGAAGGCTGTTGAACGGGATAAGCTTAATTCAGATGAATCCAATCCGGGTACTGTTGGTTGACGATCACGCCGTGGTGCGGGCGGGCTACCGCACCCTGCTCGACGGTATACCGGACATCAAGGTCGTCGCCGAGGCTGAGCGGGGCGAGGAGGCATGCCAACGCTTTGCCGAGCTGCTGCCTGATGTGGTGGTGATGGATCTCTCCCTGCCAGGCATCGGCGGGCTGGAAGCGACCCGGCGCATTATCGCCCGCGACAGCGATGCGGCGATCCTGGTCTTCAGCATGCACGATGACACCGCCTTCGTGGAAAAGGCCCTGGCGGCCGGGGCACGGGGCTATATCACCAAGAATAGTGCCGCCGAGATCATGGTCGATGCGATCCGCGCGGTGGCAGCCGGCCAGGCCTTCATCGACCATGAGCTGGCGCAGAACATGGCCCTGCGCCGGGCAGGCGGGGGCGGCGAAATCTTCGATTGCCTGACCACCCGCGAATTCCAGATCTTCAACCTCCTGGCCCACGGCAAGACCCCGGCGGAGACCGCCAGCGAATTGGCTCTGAGCTATAAAACCGTGGCCAACTACACTACCCAGATCAAGACCAAGCTCAACGTAAAGACCACCACCGAGCTGGTGCACCTTGCAATTCGGCATGGAATCATCGATCCGGTGAGTGAATAGTTTTTACGGGTCCGCTAATGAACGCTAATGAACGCAAGTGTTTTGACTACGCGTAGGGTACGGCTTGCCGCACCGTTAATCTTAAATATACCTGCGCCATACCTATGTCCGTATTTTGGTGCGGCAAGCTGCACCCTACATTTGATTCAAAAACAAACCCATTCGATGAATTAGCTGACAATGCCTGACGGTGTCACACGTGACACTGTTCAAATTTGTCCTAATTTGGCACGGGAAGATTTCCCGAAATCCCGAGAAAAGCTCCTCTTCAACTGTGCCGCCGCAGCGCATATAACTTCTCTCAAAGCATGTTGAAAACAAAGAGAGAAAACAACTATGCCTGTAGTTTCACAACAACAACTAAAGCCGATGCGGTTGCTGTTCTCCGCCAGCCTCGTCCTATCGGGCTCCGGGACGGGGTGGGCGGAAGAGCGCCTGCCAGCCATCGACGTCATCAGCACCACGCCACTGCACGGCGTCGAGATCGAACGCAACCGGCTGCCCATGCACACCGAGATCGCCACTGATGAGGAAATCACGCGCCAACAGAGTCTCGATCTCTCGGAATTTCTCAATCAGCGCTTCGGCAGCGTCTTTCTCAATGAAGCGCAGAACAACCCCCTGCAACCCGATCTGCTCTATCGGGGCTTCGTCGCCTCTCCCCTGATCGGACTGCCTCAGGGTATGTCGGTCTACATGGACGGGGTGCGGATCAATGAGCCCTTCGGCGATACCATCAACTGGTCGGTGATTCCCGAATCGGCCATCGCCGGGGTCAACCTGATGGCGGGCTCCAATCCGCTGTTCGGACTCAACACCCTGGGGGGCGCCCTCTCGGTGCGCACCAAGAACGGCTTCACCCACCCCGGGGCCGAGGTGGAGGTCTCGGGCGGGTCCTTCGACCGCTACACGGCCCAGGCCAGCATCGGCGGCAGCCGGGAAAACCTGGGTTACTTCATCACCGCCAACGTTTTCGACGAGGAGGGTTGGCGCGACTTCTCCCCCTCGGAATCGAAACAGCTCTTCGGCAACCTCGCCTGGCAGGGAGAAGCAGGTTCTCTCGATCTGACTCTGAGCCTCAGCGACAGTGAGCTGATCGGAAACGGGGCCTTGCCCGAGGATTTGCTGGAGGAGGACCGGGAGGCGATCTTCACCCGCCCCGACATCACTGAACAGGATGCGGCCCTGTTGCGCCTGGGTGGTCAGCGTGCCTTGGGTGACGAGATCGTGCTGGAGGGTACGATCTACTACCGCAACAGCCGGATCGATACCCTCAACGGTGACGACTCCGATTTCGAAGAGTGCGAAGAGGCCGAAAACGAAGGCTTCATCTGCGAAGAGGAAGAGGGGGAAGAGGAGGAAGTTGTCTTCGATCAGGACGGCAATCCCATCCTTGCCGACGACGATGTAGAGGGGGGTACAGTGAACCGCTCCGAGAGCGATCAGGACACCTTCGGTCTGAGCCTGCAGACAGCCTTTCTGCAGCCGCTGGGAGGTAGGGATAACCAACTCATCGTCGGCATCGCAGCGGACCGCAGCGAGGTCGATTTCAACTCCAACACGGAACTCGGCAGCCTGGACGACAGCCGCAAGGCAATTGGCAGCGGTATCTTCGTCGAAGAGAGCTTCACCGAGGTGGAGACCGAGACTAAGAACCTCTCTTTCTACTTCACCGACACCTGGTCGGTTAACGAACAGCTGGCACTGACCCTCTCCGGTCGATGGAACAAGACCGAGATCGAACTGCGCGACCAGCTGGGCACGGCACTGAACGGCGACCACAGCTTTACCCGCTTCAACCCGGCCCTGGGTCTCACCTACGACCTGAACCAGGGGGTCAATATCTACGCCGGCTACAGTGAATCGAGTCGAGCCCCCACCGCGATGGAGCTGACCTGTGCCGATCCGGAGGATCCATGCCGGCTGCCGAACGCCTTCCTCTCCGATCCGCCGCTGGAACAGGTGGTGGCAAAGACCTGGGAGGCGGGACTTCGAGGCTCGCTGCCAGGTCTGAGCTGGCATGTGGGGCTGTTCCAGACCACCAATCAGGATGACATCCTCTTCATCAGCGCCGGTGCACTGACCAACGAGGGCTTCTTCGACAATGTTGGGGAGACCCGGCGTCAAGGTCTGGAACTCAGTCTCAACGGCAACCTGGCCGACAACCGCCTCGACTGGTTCCTTAGTTACACCCGCCTTAAGGCCACTTTCGAGGAGAATCTGAGCATCGCCAGTCCCAACAATCCATTCGCGGTGGATGGCGAAATCGCGGTGGAATCCGGGGATCGCCTGCCGGGACTGCCTGAGAATCTGCTCAAGGCAGGGTTGACCTACCGTGTGACCCCGAACTTCTCCCTTGGCGCCGACCTCCAATACAGCTCCGATATCGTGCTGCGCGGCGACGAGTCCAACCTCGATGAAGAGATCGACGGCTATAGTGTGGTCAACCTGCGCGGTGAATACCAGGCAAGCGACAATCTCAAACTGTTCGCCAAGGTGGATAACCTGTTTGACAGGGAGTACGAGACCTTCGGCCTCTATGGCGAGGCCGACGAGGTGCTGGGCGACGATTATGAAAATCCCCGCTTCCTCTCACCCGGTTCACCACGGGCAGTATGGGCAGGACTCAGTTACAAATTCTACTAAAGCGACCCGATACCCTGGAGAGACAATCCCCGTGAAAACAAACTCAGAAGTATAGGTGTTCCATACAGATCAAAGATTTAGGTTGGGGTTCATAAACCTACCCCAAACTTCGCAAGGAAAAGAAGTGTAGATCAGGAAGAATAGGTTTATATATCCTCGGTGTGGGCCGGTTGATCGTTTTGGATGTGTAGACCTGGAGGTCTACATCAGGCATCATCCAAGCGTGATCCCGGCCCTTGTTTTTCCCGGGATCAAGTCGGAGGCTGTGTGGAGTTTTTAAAACAATATCTCGATATTTTTGTTTTTGGTCTGCTCGGTTTGATGAGTTTTGTCATGGTCTGGTTCGTCATCGAGCGCTACCTCTTCTTCGCCCGTATCAAGCTCGACGACTACGACCATCCCGACACCCTCAACATCGCCCTCACCGCGCACCTGACCACCATCGCCTCCATCGGCGCCAATGCCCCCTATATCGGCCTCCTCGGCACGGTGCTGGGAATACTGATCACCTTCTTCGACCTGGGTCAGGGCGGTAATATCGAACCGGCGACGATCATGCTCGGTCTCGCCCTGGCGCTCAAGGCCACCGCCATGGGACTGGTGGTGGCGATCCCGGCGATCCTCTTCTACAACGCCCTGTTGCGCAAGGTTGATGTTCTGACCGCACGCTGGAAACGGACACGGGAGTCATGAAGCGCTTCGACCAGGTCAACGTCATCCCCTTCATCGACATCATGCTGGTGTTGCTGGCAATCGTCTTGACCACCGCAACCTTCATCTACCAGGGTAAGATATCCCTTGACCTGCCCGAAGCCGAACATGCGGAGACGCTCAGCGATCTGGTTGGCGTGGAGATCGCCATCGATGCGGAGGAGCAGATCTTCTTTAATCAAGCCGCGGTCGATACCGAGGCGCTGGGCCGGGAGCTTGCTCTGCTGACAACACAAACCCCGGTGGTGCTCTATGTGGACAAGTCGGTACCCTTCGACCGCTTCGTCACGGTGATCGATCTTCTCAAGGCGAACAAACTGGAGAAGCTCTCTATTGTTGCCCGCGGCAATCGATGAGCACTCATACCCCCGCTTTCCTGATTTCCGCCCTGATCCATCTCGGGATGCTTGCCCTGGTATTGACCGGTGTCCTGCAGCTGCCCAGCGACATGCCGCAGGAGTCAAGGTTGGCGGTAAGCCTGGAGATGTTCAAACCGGAACCCATTCCCGAACCCGAGCCCATTCCCGAACCCGAACCCGAACCCGAGCCCGAGCCCGAGCCCGAGCCCGAGCCCGAACCCGAGCCTGAGCCTGAGCCTGAGCCTGAGCCTGAGCCTGAGCCTGAGCCTGAGCCTGAGCCTGAGCCTGAGCCTGAGCCTGAGCCTGAGCCTGAGCCTGAGCCTGAGCCTGTAGTGGAGGTTGAGCCTGAACCTGAACCGCCACCACCCCCTAAACCGAAACCCGAACCTAAGCCAACACCCAAACCTTCCGTCAAGGAGAAACCCATCGAGACGACGAAGCCCCCTCCTCCTCCGGTGAAACCCCCTGTGGCCGTCCCGGTCCCGGCTCTGCCTGCCGTCGATATCGGTTTGATCCGCCGCCTCGAGGAGGAGTACAAGGCCAGGCTGCGGCGTGCCATCGAAGCCAACAAGGGCTATCCGCGCCGGGCCATACGCCTGCGACAGGAGGGAGAGGTGTTGGTGGGATTCACCGTTCTCCGCAACGGTGCTGTAGAAGCACTGCGCATCGTTGAGGGCTCGGGCAGCATACTGCTCGACAAGGCCGCCCGTGGCGCGGTGGAGAAGATAAGCGGCAGGCTGCCCTTTCCCGAGGAGCTGGCGCGTAATCAATGGGAGTTCACCATCCCGATCAACTACTCACTGCGTTGATGAAAACAGCTTAATACGGGTACAGAAGGATCGAATCAGAGAGGAAGCGACAAACCACATATCTGACTTGAATTGGGCAAGCGTAAGTGATAACTCAATTAGAAACCACGGATCTTGGATTGTGAGAGAAGTATGGGAAACAGAATCATGCTGGTGGACAGCTCTACTGCCGCACGCGAGGTATTGGCCAGGCGTCTGCAGATTGCCATGCCTGAGATCGCTATAACCAGTTGCGCCAGCGCAACCGAAGCCCTGGATCGGATGGAGCAGGAGCGCTATTCACTGATCACCACCGCCCTGCTGCTACCCGATATGGACGGCCTGGACTTTTGCCGCAACATCCGCGCCAGCAAGCGCAACCGCTACGCCCCCGTGGTCGTGGTCTCATCCGATGCCGATCAGCGGCTGCTCCACGAGGGCTTTAATGCCGGGGTCACCGACTACTTCGACAAGGCGCTTGGCTTCAAGGTTTTTGGCCAGTTCATCAAGTCGTTCATGGAACGCAATCCCGATCTTTGTGGCCGCATCCTCTATATCGAGGACAGCAAGACCGTGGCCCTGGCAACCCGGCAGATACTGGAACAGCACGGCATGGAGGTGACTCACGTATTCTCGGTGGAAGAGGCCCAGTCCCTGCTCGAAAAGGCCCAAAGCCAGCAGGATGACGGCTTTGACATGGTGATAACCGATTTCCACCTGAAAGGTGAAATGACCGGCGGCGACCTGCTCTATTTCGTCCGCGTCGGCCTCCACTACTCGCAACAGGAGCTGCCGGTGCTGGTCACCACCGGTAACGAGGAGACCCATACCCAGGTGGAGGTCTTCAACGCCGGGGCCAACGACTTCGTCATCAAACCGTTGATAGAAGAGGTTGTGATGGCACGGATACGCTCCCTGCTGCTGGTCAAGTACCAGTATGACAGACTGCTCCATCAGACCGAGGACATGGAGCGGATCGCCACCACCGACGCACTCACCGGCACCCGCAATCGACGCTACCTGGTGGATGAAGGCCAACGGTTTCTCTTCAGCGCCGCAGACGGTTGGGTGATGATCATCGACCTGGACCACTTCAAGCGCATCAACGACACCAAGGGTCACCTGGTGGGCGACCAGGTGCTGATGGCCCTGGGCAGGCTGCTCAATCAGCGCTTCAAGGACGGTCTGCCCTTTCGCTTTGGTGGCGAGGAGTTTGTCGTCATCGCCCACGGCGCGGAAATGCCGGCGCGGGCCGAGGATCTGCGCCTGGCAGTCGAGACGTTGCTGCCCGCCGGTATCGAGGTCACGGTGAGCATCGGTCTGGCCTGCGTGGAGGACCACCCAGGCGACGACCTCAACACCCTGCTCAGCCATGCCGACATGGCGCTCTATGCGGCCAAGGAGGAGGGTCGCAACCAGGCCCATGTCAACAGCCGTGGCGGCAGCATCAGGCCGGCGATACAGGAGATTCGATTCTAGGATGAAGGTCTCATTCGCAGACATTGACCCTGCGCGGGATCGCACCATGCGACACTCATTCCGCGACCGATGATTGCCGTTGGCATCGATGGTTGCCGCCGCGGCTGGTTCTACGTACAGCTCCTCGGCCCGGGACGATTTGAAACCGGTGTGACCGAAGCGCTTCACACCCTGCGCGATATCATCATCAGTGCCGATCTGACATTGATCGATATCCCAATCGGGCTTAGACCCTCCGGGACCGAAGAGCGAAAATGCGATCGCGAGGCGAGACGCCTTCTCGGGCGCAGGGCATCGAGTGTCTTCCCTGTACCCTGTCGTCAAGTCCTAGACTGTAGGAGCTATCAGGAGGGGAGTGAGCTCAACCAGGTACTGACCGGCAGAAAGCTTTCGCGACAGAGCTGGGGAATAGTGCCGAAGATTGCAGAGGCCGACCGACTCATCCGCGACCTGCCCGATAACAGAAGATTGAGGGAGATGCATCCGGAAGTCTGCTTCCTGGGGCTCAACCGGGGGCGGCCGATGGGCCATAATAAAAAGAGACCGCAGGGCCGGGCGGAGCGGCTGACACTACTCAAGCACCACCTTCCCAACAGCCGAACGATCATCGACAACGCGCGTGCCGCTTCGCCGAAGAGGGATCTTGCCGATGACGATATTCTCGACGCGTTGGTGGGCGCCGTGACCGCCTCCCACCCGGAGTACCTTGTCTCCCTGCCTGCCGCCACCGAGAGGGACGAACTGGGACTGACCATGGAGATCGTTTTTGCCAGCCCCGGCAAAGCCTCGATGAACCGGTCATAAATCGACGACCCCATCGGCAGCATAGCTTGGTATAAACTTCAATCCATGAGCCAGCGCCTGATCATGCACGTCGACCTGGATGCCTTCTTCGCCTCCATCGAGCAACGCGACCACCCCGAATATGAGGGGCGCCCGCTTGTGGTCGGCGCCGAGCCGGGCAAACGCGGGGTTGTGGCCACCTGCTCCTACGAGGCACGGCGTTACGGTGTACACTCGGCAATGCCGATCAGCGAGGCTTTTCGCCGGCTGCCGCCTGAGACCATCTACCTGCGCCCCGACATCACCCGTTATGGTGAGGTTTCGCGTCAGATCATGACCGCCTTGGAGGCCATCTCTCCAGTAGTGGAGAAGGTCTCCGTGGACGAAGCCTTTCTCGACATCTCCGGCATGGAGCGTCTGATCGGTCCACCGGAGAGTATCGGACGCCGGGCCAAGACCGTTATACACCAGACCGTAGGCCTGACCGCGTCGGTCGGCATCGGACCCAATCGCCTGATCGCCAAGCTGGCTTCAGATTATCAAAAGCCCGACGGCCTCACCCTGGTGATGGCGGATCAGGTTGGGGCCTTTCTCGATCCCCAGCCACTGACCGTGCTGCGCGGACTGGGGGTTAAGAGCGCCCCGATACTGCACCGGCTCGGGTTGCGCACCGTGGCCGACGTGCGTCGGCTCACCCTGCGGGAACTGCGGCAGCATTTGGGCGAACTTGCGGGCACCAAGATCCACGAACAGGCCCATGGCATCGCCTCGGACAGGGTGCACAGCGACAGCGAACGCAAGTCGATCTCCAAGGAGACCACCTTCGGACAAGACATCACCGACCAGGAGGTGTTGCGGGATACCCTGCATTGGGCGGCGCAGGAGGTCGGTTATATCGCCCGTCAAGAGGGGCGTTTGGGAACTACGGTAAGCCTCAAGATCCGCTTCCAGGGATTCGAGACACATAGCCGCAGCCGAACCCTGCCAACACCGACCGCGGCGGACCTGGAGATCTTCCGACAGGCCTGGGCGCTCTACCGGGCCGAAGATTGGCAGGGGCGGCCGGTGAGGCTGATCGGACTGGGCATAGGGGGTTGGGAGAGTACTGCCTCCCAAGCGGTGTGCCAAGGCGATCTTTTCGACGAGATGACATCCGGGCCCGATCCAAAGCAGGATCGCATCTATGAAACACTGGATGCGATCAGCGAAAAGTTCGGCAGGCAATCGATGCGGCTTGGGATAAGGCGGCGAAAGGACTAAGCCTAGCCATCCTTATCCACCCAATAGACCGTATCACCGATCACAATCCTGTTTTTACGCTCGTCCTCGAAAAGAAAGAGTTCCCTGTGTATCAGGCCGTTGTCATGGTGCATCTCTATGGTGTATCCATCAATCTCATAGCTACCGCGATTTTTCGCCCCATCCCTTTTCCTGGTACTGCTGCCACCACCGATCGTGCTACCCATGGTTGTAACGGTTGTACGGGTCCCGGTTTTGTCACTCTGTCCGCTGGCCAGCACCTTGGGAGCGACATCGATTATGCCGCCACCGCCCATCAGGCTATTGTGGGACAATTCGAATCGACCATTCGACATTAATCTGACCGACGACTTATGGGAGCCGAAATTTGCGCTGCCGCTGGCGTTGATAAACTTGTTATTGATCCTCTCATCGCGCTTACCGGGCACGGCCTTGTTGCCCTTGATATCCTCCCACCTGCCTACCTTGGGGCGCTTCACCTGATACGTACCGCCACGCTTACGCCAATGACCCCACTTACTCCCGCCCTCGAGGCGCTTGGAAGTCGCCGCATTGAAGTCCGCGGGAGGCGTACGTGCGTCGATGTAAGCAGTGCCATCTTCAAACAGGAAGTAGGTTGTCGGCTCAAGTTTGCCACGCATTACATTGATTTTGGTTTTTACCCATACCGTTTCCAGCTCATCCTTCGCGCCGTCACCGGGTGCCGTCCGTATTTGTGCCTGTAACTCGCTCGCGGTCAACGATTTCGCAGTCTTGGCGGACCTCTCTTGTTTTTTTCCGCCTCTCTTCCGCAGGTTTCCTGTTGCCGGATGTGTCACGACGGGAGCGCTTAGCTTTGCCGTCGGCAGGCTTTCCCTAACATCGGCGGCGATCTTGTCAAAGGCGAAGCCATAGCGCAGCAATAACCAGATATCCTGGTTGGCGATCATCTGAATGACATAGGCTTGATCATCATTCAGATGTCCAGCGTAATAGCCGACGCTGAATTTCTCACCATCTGGAGCACCATAGCTGTTGGTCGCACCCAAGTGGTCGTTTTTCTCCGCCTTGATCTCCCAGCGCTCCAATGGCTCTCCAAGCTGATCCTGCATGTTTGCGATCTTGGCGGAAAACCAGTCGCGAAGACTTCGCCCGGACAACGATTCCGGTGGGGCTGCCCGATAGAGAAATGTCTTGCCGTCCGCCAGTGATACCGGCCTGTATATCAAGAGCCCGTTATGTTGATCCTTCTCCCATCCGTCGAGGGCATGGCTGAGCGAAGGTAAAAAAGAAATCAGAACGATGATGAAAGCATGGATCCGCATCTACTCTCTCCCTGTATCCAGCTAGATTACTGCGCTATATCCCGATAGCAGGATGCAACTCCAATCTATGGTCGTTTGCCAAGGATATCGGATTCCATCTTAAACTTCATATGTTACAGCCATTTGTAGACAACCCCCTTTATCGTGACGCCACGACGATCAATCCATGCCCGGCCAAAATACTCATTGAGTTAAACATGGCACCAAACGGAAATGCAATTGTCATCCAGGGTTAATCAATCTTTCATGAAGGCGGCCGCAACCCCTGCGAATTCCGATAGTGGCAGCTGTTTTGTTTAATGATGTTCAATAAATCGGCCTGCCTGCCGCAGAAGTAAACTGCGAACCTGATCATTTTTTAAACAACTCAGCGAACAAGATTACAACTTATATGTTAGGTTATTGCCACTTCAGCTATAAAAATAACAACAAACTCAGACCAGGACTGCAAAGGTGACAATCGCTGCCCCATTCGCGGGAGAGGTGGCGAGGTGCCATTTACTGCCTGAGGAAAATATCCATACGTATATTGTTTCCGGATATGGAGATCGCAATGAAGAAACCTTTTTTGCTTTGGCGTGACGATTGGCAGCTCGGGCTTGAGTGCCTGGACAAGCAGCACATGAAGCTCGTCGATGTTTTGAACCAACTGCACCGCTTCGTCGTTCATGAGGATACGAGGCATTACAGTGACAGGGATCAACTATGCAGTCAGCTAAAAAGCCTGTTTGATATCGCTCGGCGCCACTTTAAAGCCGAGGAGGGACTGATGCAGGCAAAGGGCTATCCCGGCCTGGGCGACCACCGTCGCGAACATCTCATGTTGTTGGCGGAACTGCGGGAGCATCTCCGCGAGATCGAAACAGAGAGCAAGCCGTTCACGGTGTCAACCCTGACCGCCCTCAAGCACTGGCAGATCGACCATGTGACCAATAGCGACAGGCTGTTTGTCGATTTTCTCAAGCACCAGCCGTTATCAGACGATGGACAAAACTTTGAGGCTATCGCCAAGGTCCAGGCTCAGCCAGGCTAGCAGAACATCGAGGGCATGCGGCAATCAACCTACTCGGTTTAGCTTGAATCCCCGCAAACCAATCTGATTCACACGTACAATTCCGTTTCCTTGAGGCATGCGAGCGGATCATCGGTCAATCGAGATAAGCGAATGAAAACAAATGAGCACGACCTGCCAACTGCCCTGCTCGGGCAGGTCGTGCAAAAGGCAATACCCCATGATTGACAACTACTATTGCTATACTCAATGCAGCGTACAGAACCGCTGGTAAATCAGTCTGCCTTGTGGCCTTGAACGCAAACCCGCTGACAACCCTACGGGCAGTCACCCAACGACAAAAGGCACCCCAAACATCCGATTTACCGAGCGCTGCGTCTGTAAGCCTCCCTTGATACCCCATCCATATCTATTTCTGGAATAGCGTTGATATTGCCTCGTTTGGAACTGCTATCAGCTATCATCACAAGCGATTTTTTGCTACAAATCGTGTTAACTTTTGTGAATCATTTAGATATAACACTACTCCATGGCCGGGGCGATTATTATGGGTACAACTCCTACTTTCCGCGATAGGGAATAACCTAGAGTAATAAAGCGAAACGACAAAGGTGACGGCATCGGACCGGCCCTGGATTGGATTGCTCACCACGAAAGATGACAGAGCCGACTAGAGATGACCCAACTACCCATTATCACAGCCCTGTTGAAATATGCTGACCGCTTGAAATTCCGTCAGCTGTTTCTCCTCACCGCCGCACTGTTTGTCGCCGATCTGCTGATTCCCGACCTGGTTCCATTCGCGGACGAGCTGCTGCTGGGACTGCTGACACTGTTGTTCGGCGCCTGGAAAAAGAGCGAGTCGCCAGAACGACCACCGATTGAACATAGCAAACAGGATCCGCAATGATGCCAATTGCACGAGAACTTATGAAACAGGCCGGCCGCTGGGATCAGCAGCCACGCTATATTTTCCGCGGCCGGCTCAGCATCTCGATTATGCTGATCATTCTCCTCCAGATTCTTTCCGCTTGCGCTTCCCTGCAAATGCAGGAGGAGCGATTAAGGGTGACCATTGCCGACTTGACCCCGCTGGAATCGACCCTCATGGAGCAACGCTATCTGCTCAAGATCCGGCTGCAAAACCGATCCAGGGAGGCATTGAACGTGGACGGCATGAGCTTCGACCTGGATCTCAATGGCAAGCGATTCGCCTCGGGGGTAAGCAACCAGCAGGCCAGCATCCCGGGTTTCAGCGAAACGATGCTGGAGGTGAAAGTGAGCAGTACCGTGTTTGGACTGATCAAGCAGTTCAGTGCACTCCAGGACCGGGAGGACGGCAGGTTTGACTACCGGATCAGCGGCAGCCTGAGTTCACCGGACAGCATACTGACCCTGCCCTTCAGCGAACAGGGCGAGATCAATCTGCTGCCGGGCGCGGCAACCCCGAATAAAGCCAATCCGGAATAACCGAAAATTTTCGCGAATGCTTTTTAGTCCGCAAATGAACGCGAATAACGCAAATGAATTATGCATAGGGAGCAGCAAGCTGCACCCTATATAAACTGGCGGAACGGAGGTGGCTGGTGTGCCTCCGTAACTGTGTAACAGTGCGACAAACTGACGCATAACATAGTTGGTATACCCAGAATCGACAGCTGGATTGCTGCCAATCAATCCGAGCTGAAGATTGCCAGTTATACTTCCCTAAGGGAGATATGGACTTGTCGAATCCCAGTTTGCTTACCCGTTGCGGTGGCAAACGCTGTATTTCCCATCCAGCAACAAGGAGCGGTAGGCGTCTTGTCCCCATCGAGTAGCGCGGAGCAACAGATCATAACGTTGGAAGGCAGGTCTCTCACCAAGACCTACCATACGGGTGCAGTGGATGTGCACGCCCTGCGCGGGGTGGATATTTCTCTCTACAATGGTGAACTGGTGGTATTGCTGGGCCCTTCCGGCAGCGGCAAATCGACCCTGCTCAACATCCTCGGCGGTCTCGATACACCCAGCAGCGGCCGGGTGCGTTTCCGCGACACCGAGATCACCGACGGCGACGAGTCGGTGCTGACCCGTTACCGTCGCTTCCATGTCGGCTTCGTGTTCCAGTTCTACAACCTGATCCCCAGCCTCACCGCCAGTGAGAACGTCTCCCTGGTGACCGAGATCGCAGGTGATCCAATGGACCCGGCGGAGGCCCTGACCCTGGTCGGCCTGGGCGAACGGCTCGACCATTTCCCGGCCCAGCTCTCCGGCGGCGAACAGCAACGGGTGGCCATCGCCCGCGCCATCGCCAAACGGCCCGATGTACTGCTCTGCGACGAGCCCACCGGCGCGCTGGACAGCGAGACCGGCATCCTGGTGCTGGAGGCGATCGAGCGGGTCAACCGGGAGCTGGGGACCACCACCGCGGTGATCACCCACAACACGGTAATCGGGGAAATGGCCGACCGGGTGATCCACTTTGGTGACGGACATGTGGTGAGCAGCGAGCGCAACGCATCCCGACGGGCGGCGGGGGAGTTGAGCTGGTGATGGGCTTATTGACCAGGGCACAGAGGTTGCGGGTGCGGCAGGCCGCACCCCGCGGAGGGATCCGGTGCGCGCGCTGAACAAAAAGCTGGTTCGCAATCTCTGGAAGCTGCGGGGGCAGGTGTTGGCCATCGCGATCGTCATCGCCTCCGGGGTGGCGGTGCTGGTGATGTCCCTCTCCGCCCTGCAGGCCTTGACCGAGACCACCGAAGCCTACTACGAGCGGCAACGCTTCGGCGAGATCTTCGCCAGCGTCAAGCGGGCGCCGCAGCGGCTGATCGAGCAGATCCGCGCCATCCCCGGGGTGCGCTCCGTCGACCATCGGATCAAGTATCTCGCCACTCTCTCCATCGAGGGCTTCGAGGAGCCGGTGATCGGCCAACTGGTCTCCATCCCGGAGGGCGCTCAGCCGCGCCTCAATCAATTGGTGCTGCGGGAAGGCCGCCTGGTAAGCCCCGGCCATCCGGATGAGGTGGTGCTGAGCGAGCCCTTCGCCGACGCCCACGGCATGCAGCCCGGCGACAGCTTCCAGGCATTGATGAACAGCAACCTGCGCACCCTCACCGTGGTCGGCGTCGCCCTCTCGCCGGAGTATGTCTACACCATCGGACCCGGCGCCCTGATGCCCGACGACCACCTCTTCGGCGTCATGTGGATCGGCCGCGAGGCGCTGGAGGCGGCCTACGATCTCGACGGCGCCTTCAACGATCTCAGCCTGGGTCTGCTCCACGGCACCAATCCGCAAGATGTGATCGAACGCCTCGACCAGCTGCTGGAACGCTACGGCGGCACCGGCGCCATCCCCCGGGCCGAGCAGATCTCCAACTGGTTCCTGATGAACGAGATCGACATGCAGAAGACCATGTCGACCATCCTGCCGACCATCTTCCTGGCGGTGGCCGCCTTCCTCAGCAACATGGTGCTGGGCCGCTTGATCGCCACCGATCGCAGCGAGATCGGCCTGATGAAGGCCTTCGGCTACAGCAACCGGCAGGTGGGCTGGCACTATGCCAAGCTGGTGATGGCCATGGCCGGGGTCGGCATTATCCTGGGCTGGGCGGCCGGGGCCTGGCTGGGCCGGGTCAATACCGAGATCTACGCCGAGTTCTACCGCTTTCCACTGCTGATCTTCCGCCCCGATCCCGGGGTCTTCGCCATCGGCGCCATCGTCAGCCTCATCGCCGCCCTCGCCGGCAGCCTCGGGGCGGTGCGCCGGGCCGCCAACCTGCCCCCGGCGGAGGCGATGATGCCACCGGCACCGCCCCTCTACCGCAAGACCCGCATCTCCGGCAGCCGCTTCATCCTCTGGCTCGACCAGCCGACCCGCATCATCCTGCGCCAGATCGTGCGCGCCCCCATCAAGGCGCTTTTCACCAGTCTCGGCGTCGCCTGTTCGGTGGCGGTAATGATCATGGCCCTGCAGTGGCTCGACTCCATCGAGAAGATCGTCGACGTCTTCTTTCACGACGCTCAGCGTCAGGACATGATGGTGGGGCTGGTGGAGACCCAGTCTGATACCACACTTCAGGAGTTCCGCCGCATGCCCGGGGTGCTCGCCGCCGAACCCATGCGTGCCACCAGCGTCGAGTTCCACGCCGGCACTCGCACCCACCGGGGCGCCATCGAGGGCATCCCGGACGATCCGCAACTGCAGCGGGTCTACGACGCGGGCGGCCGTGTGGTACAGGTGCCGCCGGACGGCCTGCTCCTCTCCACCGCACTGGCGGAGAAGCTCAACTTGGACATCGGCGACCACGTCCAGATCGAGGTGCTCGAGGGACGACGGCCGAAGCGAGCCATCCCGGTGGTCGATCTCTACGAGACCTACATCGGCATGACCGCCTATATGAATATCGATGCCTTCAACCGCCTGATGGGGGAACGGGGCAGCCTGGAGTATGTCACTCTGCTGGTGGACGACAGCCAACTCCCGGCACTCTACAAAGAGCTTAAGGCGCTGCCCAAGGTGGCCTCGGTAACGTTGAAAGACGCGGCGGTCAGGGAGTTCAACGAGACCATGGCGGAGACCATCCTGATCTACATCTCCTTCTTTGCCGCCTTCGCCTGCGCCCTGGGCTTCGGCGTGGTCTACAACAGCACCCGCATCGCGCTCTCCGAAAGGGGCCGGGAGCTGGCCACCCTGCGCGTGCTCGGTTTCCATCGCGGCGAGATCTCCTACATCCTGCTTGGCGAGGCGGGGCTGCTGATCCTGGTCGGCCTGCCCCTGGGCGTGCTGGCCGGGGCCGGGCTGGGTTGGTTCATGACCAGCGCCATGGACTCGGAGCTCTACCGCATTCCGTTGGTGATCAAGGCCTCCGCCAATGCCATCGCGGTGTTGGTGACCCTGGCCGCCACCCTGCTCTCGGCGGCGGTGGTGCGCAACCGGCTCGATCACCTGGACCTGATCGCCGTACTGAAAACCCGTGAGTGAGTAACTGTCATGAGTGCCAACGCAAAACGCATCCTGCTCTGGAGCCTGCTGGGCCTGATCCTGGCGGCCACCCTGGTCTGGGCCTTCATCCCGAAACCGATCCCGGTCGATATGTTGACGCTGGAGCCAGGCGAGATGACGGTGACCGTGGACGAAGAGGGCGAGACCCGGGTACGCGACGTCTTCGTCCTATCGGCCCCCATCGGCGGCCGCGCCCTGCGTATCGACGCCGAGGTGGGCGACGAGGTGCTCGCACAGCAGACCAAGGTAGCGGAGATCGAACCCACCGACGCCACGCTGCTCGATCCCCGCAGCGAGGCCCAGGCCCGGGCCGACATCCGCGCCGCCGAGGCCAACCTGGTGCTGGCCGAGGCCTCGGTGAAAGAGGCCCGGGTGGAACTCGACTTCGCCCAGAGCGAGCTCAAGCGCGCGCGCAAACTGCGCGCGGACGCGGTCATGTCCGAACGGGAACTGGAAGATGCGGAACGTACTTTCCGTACCCGCCAGGCAGCACTGGAAACCGCAATCGCCAATCGCCAGGCGCGCCAGGCCGAACTGGAGCGGGCCCGCGCCCAGCTCATCTCACCTACTGAAACGCGGGTGAAGAGCGAGGACTGCCCCTGCGTGCCAATCCGCTCGCCGGTGGACGGACGCATCCTCAAGATCCTGCACAAGAGCGAAGGCGTGGTCGCTGCCGGCGAACCCCTGGTGGAGATCGGTGACCCCACCGATCTGGAGATCGTCGCCGACCTGCTCTCCTCCGACGCGGTCAAGGTGGAACAGGGCCAGCGGGTGATCATCGACAACTGGGGTGGCGACAAGCCTCTCGCAGGGGTTGTGCGCAGAGTCGAACCCTTCGGCTTCACCAAGGTCTCGGCCCTGGGCATCGAAGAGCAGCGGGTGAACGTGATCATCGACTTCAGCTCCCCCAAGGAGGCCTGGTCGCGCATCGCCCACGGCTACCAGGTCGATGTGCGGATCGTCCTCTGGCAGGGCAGCGGAGTACTCAAGCTACCCCTGACCGCCCTTTTCAGGGAGAGCGACCAGTGGGCCGCCTTTGTGGAACACGAGGGCAGGGCCAGCAAACGCCAGGTCACCCTCGGCAGGCGCACCGGCCTGGAGGCGGAGATCCTTTCAGGTATCTCCGCAGGCGAACGCGTGGTGGTCCACCCGGGCGACAAGATCGCAGAAGGTATACAAATCGAGGTCAGAAGCAACGCTCGCTAGGTAAACCAAGGTCTGTTGACACGAATCCAATTGGCCCCAGTATCCGTATTGCGACAAGCGCTCAAAAACCGGAGGTCTCCTCCAACGCCACCACCCACTCCATGGCGTGTCCGCCGGCCCCGACACAACGCGCCCTGCCGTTGGATTTGGCGGTATACATGCGATGGTCCGCCAGCTCGACCTGGGATTTCCAGTCCTTCAGTCTGTCCTGCCTGATTTCGGCAATGCCGATGCTGGCGGTAACCGGGGCGCCGTCCGGTCGGTCGCCGAGGCCTGCCAGCATGATCCGAGTGATGACATCGTTCGCCTCCTTGTGGTCAGCGGTGGGGAGTACGACGATAAATTCTTCACCCCCCCAACGTATGACGCTATCCCCCTTTCTCACCGTATCGCGTATCTGCTGGGAAGCGACACGCAGCACCGTGTCGCCGGCGTCATGGCCGTAAGTGTCGTTGATCACCTTGAAGTTATCCAGGTCGAAATAGAGGATCGACATGGGTTTTTCACTCATCGAAGCCAGGCGAAATTGCAGTTCAAGTATCTCGATCCCGGCACGTCGCGAGAGCATCCCGGTGAGGACATCATAGCTGGCGTGGCTTACCTGGGAGAGCATATAGCGGAGCTGGGTCATGGAGGCAAACAGGGCGACACCCAGCAACAGAATCAGCAACCAGATGGTGGAGGCCGCCTCGGGTATCTCGGCAGAGGTTTGCGGATAGACCGAGTAGACGACGAGGAAAAAAATCGGCAGCGCGTAACTGAGAAACTCCGAGATTGCCAATGGAAAAAGAGTCAGACCCGCCACCATGACAAAAGGCAGCAGCGCGTAGATCTCCGCAAGTACCAACGCCGCGCCAGTGAGCTGGTGATCCTCGATAAACCGATCCGAGAGGAGATAGAAGAGCGGCGTTATCGCGAGCATGGCGGCAAGCAGTATCCGCGCCCGCAGGAGACCGGATTCGGCGCGTGACTGCCAGGCGATGACGGCGAAGCAGAGCGCCGCAACCAGGCGGATCAGCAGCAGCTCACTCCACAACTCAGCTGGCAGATAAAGGATGTCGATAATCGACCAGGCGGGCACCAACAGGGCAAATATCACGCTGAAGAAAAAGACCCGACTCTGCATCACCGCAGCGCGATGACGCGAGATGGGCACTCCGTGCTGTTTGGTGCTAAACAGCTCATAGAGCTGATCCTTGGTATGAATTCCTAACGACTCGATCAGTGATATATACATTTTGATTAAGTAGTTCATCCCTACTGCTTCCCACATCAATGTGGAGCCCAATATAGCGTTCATTGAAATAAATAATTAATAGCCAAAGGATTAAATAGTGACCCAGATCAATTACCACAGCGTACAACGCCCCCTGGCGGCAGATCTGCGGGTATGAATCCCCTAGCGGACTGGACAACATCCGGGATTCCACCAGGATTCTAATCGTTGTCACTTTTCCAGGTTCTGGCTATCGTTTTTCCAAGTTTTGGCTATCGTTATGGAGTAAAGCCTGTCTATCCCGGCAAGCGGGTATGTCGTGCTCAGCCACAGGATCGATAGCGTTTGAAATATGGGAGATAACGCCAAGAAGCGGTAAGGCAATGGAGCATTCAAGGGAGAATGCAATGGATAGGAGCCTGGTAAGGAACTTTTCGATCTACTCTCGCCCCCAATACGCCGCGTCAAGACATCAAAGACGGTTCAGCTACACCATTCGTTATCAAGTCTACGCAGAGGAGCTTGGCTGGGAGCCGCTGAACGAAAGCCGTCTCGAACGGGACGAGTGCGACAACTACGCACATCACTGCCTGCTGGAGCATAAGCGCACCGGTGACATCGCCGGTTGCGTGCGCCTGGTGATAACACCCCCCGGCGACGCGCAAGCACGCCTGCCGTTTCAGCTCCATGATATCGACGCCATCAACACCGATTCGTTGCACCACCTCACCAAGGGCAGCATTGGCGAGATATCAAGACTGGCGGTGCCAAGCTGTTTTCGTCGGCGTGCCAATGAGGCCGGCAAACCATTCATCCTGGACAACCACAATCCCACCTATTTTACCCAGGAGGAGCGACGCAATTTCCCCAACATCTCGATCGGCCTCTACCTCTCGGCAATCGCCCTTGTCGACCTCTGTGGTCTCGATTTCGCCCTGGTGGTAATGGAGCCCAGGCTGCAGCGCCACCTTAGGCGATACGGATTGTGTTTCCAACAGATCAGCCCGTCCTTTGAGCTCAGGGGTGAGCGGGCCCTCTTTTCGTTACCGCGTACGGAATTGACATGCCATATGAACCCACAGATCAAAGCGCTCTATGATTATATCCTCGAAGAGCTGGATACCCAGCCTTGGCATCGACCCCGGCAACCGGTCGACCGGCAGCGCAATGACCCGATTTGATTACCATACCGCCTTTTCGCGCACCATCGGCTGGGTCACCGAGGCAGAGCTGCAGCGGTTGCGCAACTCCCGCGTCGCCATTGCCGGCTTGGGCGGGGTCGGCGGCAGCCATCTGTTGACCCTGACCCGGCTGGGCGTGGGCGGGTTCAACCTCGCGGATTTCGATAGCTTTGCCGTGGAAAACTTCAATCGTCAGGCAGGTGCAAACCTCAACACCGTCGACAGGCCCAAGCTCGAGGTGCTGCTCGAAATGGCCCTTGCGATCAACCCCGAACTCGATATCAAGCTCTTTCCCGACGGGGTGAAACCGGCGCTGGCGGAGGCCTTTCTCGAAGATTGCGATCTCTATCTCGATGGTCTCGACTTCTTCGCCCTCGATGCAAGACGGGCTATCTTTGCCGGATGTGAAAAAATGCGGCTTCCGGCTGTCACCGCCGCCCCCCTGGGGATGGGCTCGGCGCTTCTGGCCTTCCTGCCGGGCGGCATGACCTTCGAGGACTATTTTCAGTTCGATGCCGTCGGCGAGTATCAGCAATATTTACGCTTCCTGGTCGGCCTGGCACCGGCGGCGCTGCATGCCGCCTACCTGGTACTGCCCGAGCGCATCGACCTGGTAGCGAAAAAGGGGCCCTCGACACCGATGGGGTGCGAATTGTGCGCCGGATTCGCTGCAAGCCAGGTATTGAAGATTCTGCTCGACCGGGGAGCTGTACCGGCCGCCCCCCGGGGGCTTCAGTTCGACGCCTACCACAACCGCCTGCGCCGCACCTGGCGTCCCGGCGGCAATCGCCACCCGTTGCAGCGCCTGGCGATCTGGCTCGGCGAACGCAGAATGAAGCTGCCATCGGATTAATAGTCGACAAATCCCATCTGCATCACAGACACAACTTCGGTAGGGAAACAGTCACCCCGGCCAAATATGACGGTCACATCCCGAACCTAAAATGGCCGCGCATATGACAAGGAAGTAGCAGAGAGACCATATGCTGCCTGAGATGGAGTTTAAGCACCGCCCTCCCGAAACCGGAAACAAATAGCGGACTCTCTCTGAATCGCTGCAATGGATTGCACCCCCTTAACAGGAAGGATCGGTGAATGAGCGAAGCCCCCGATCAAGCCGCTTTCAACGACCCTGCAACAGTGGCCCCGTTACTGAATCCGCGCACCTTCAACACCATGACCAGATTGCTGGTTAGCGGCTTGATGATCTGCCTGGGGCTCTGGATTACGGGGGCAATCGTGGATCTGCTCCATCAACTCTATATTGCAGCCACCGGAGAGTGGAGCCGTGGCGCCGAGAAGATGATTACCGATGTGGTCATTATCCTGGCTATCCTCGAGCTGGTGCGCACCTTGCAATCCTACCTTGAACTGGGCAGGGTGAAGGTGACCTTGATTCTGGATGCGGCCCTGGTTGTTTTAATCGGTGAATTGATCAGTCTCTGGTACCGTGAATATACAGCGCAGGAGGTGTTGTTGAGCCTCGCGGTCATCACCCTGCTGACCCTGTTGCGGATCGTGACAATGCGCTATTCACCGGAAAATCACATCACCGGTGACGAGGGATCGTGTCAAAGCCAGTCATATGATTCCGCTCAGTGACCGAGGGTGTGGATAAACTCCTGGTAGTTGGTGCTCCTGCTCTTCAGCTGCTCCATCAGCCAGTTCAACGATGCATCAGGGGCGTCGCGAACGCCGGCTTGTCGTTCGATCTCCAACATATCCCGATAGATCTGCGATATTGTTTCGACGCCTTCCCGGTTCGCTTTTCGGCGCACCGAAAAATACCCCACGGGATTGAGATTGCTGTCATAATCGACCGTGACATTGGCATAGACCCAATAGAAATCGCCATTCTTCGCCATATTCTTGACATAGGCGAAGCACTCCTCCCCGGATTCGATCACTTGCCACAAGAGGCGAAAGACACCCCTCGGCATATCCGGGTGCCTGATAATATTGTGTTGCACCCCGAGCAGTTCTGACTCGCTGTAACCGGCAATCCGCATGAAGATTCGGTTGGCATAGGTGATGCGTCCCTTCAAATCGGTCTTGGAGACAATGAAATCGTTCTCGTCCATGAAGATTTCCCGGTCAGTCGGGTTGATCGCTTGCTTCATGGCTGCACCTGTCAGTTGTGTTTTTCAGAAATCATGGCGTCGATGCGATCCATCACCATGTCACTTGCGTGCTCCATCTCCTTATAGGTGTCGATGATTGTTTGCTGCAGTTTTGGATTCGTCTGCCACTCCTCGGTCAGGTGATCAAGCGCTGCATGGCCAAAGTTATGCACGGCTTCATGGGGTGATTCAAGCTCCCTGAAGGCATGCAAATGACCAAAGCTCTCCTTGCCGATACCTTCGTAGTACCACTTGCCGAGGCGACAGCTATGGTGATTCACCAGCACCGCCTGGGCATCAGGATTGTCAGTACCGGCATAAAATGATTTGTAGGCCTTCTGTTTGTAGATCATGTGATCAACCTTGATCAATGATGCATAGCAGATATCGTGGGCGAAGTTGACCGAGGTATAGGTCTTTTGCGCCCGGTCAGCGAAGAGATTGAAGCTCGTGTTCATCTCTTCAACAGCCTGCTGTACATTGTTCGCCATATCGAGCATTTCGCTGGAATTGGTCTGCATCACTGTCGTTTCACTCTGAAAAGTCGTCACCACTTCGCGAATTTCATCGGTCGCTTTCTTGGTGCTCTCGGCCAGCTTTTTCACCTCATCCGCCACCACCGCGAATCCGCGGCCGTGCTCACCGGCCCGCGCGGCCTCGATGGAGGCATTCAGCGCAAGCAGATTGGTCTTGTCTGCGATCTCGCCGATCATGCCGAGGATGCCGGTTATCTCATCGCTCATGCTGTTGAGTTTTTCCATTGTCTCGTGACTCTGCTCTATCAGTCCCAGGGTTCTGGTCTGGGAATCGACGACCTGGGACACTGCCCCTTGATTCTCCTGGGCCTTCTGCATGTTGTCGGTGGCGATGGCTGAAACCTTCTGCATCTCGTCGGTGATGCGTGTCAGGTCGTTCTGGCTCAGCAGCAGATTGCTCATGGTCTGGCTGGTATTCAGTTCCTGCAAATCGGCAGCCATCTCATTTTGCTTGATGTATGTTGCGTTGCTCGCCATTGCATCCAGGGATTCATTGATCCGAACCAGGGTCTTCTCCAACTCGCCATGCAGACCCGCGGGGAGGGTGCGGCGGTAGTAGTGGCCATGGGAAACCAGCTCGAAGCTCGTTTTAACCTCCCTGAAAAAGGTTTCCAGCTGATCCAGGGATTCGTTAAGGTTCCATGCGATATGTCCGGCCTCCCCCATCCAGGGCACATTGGTGATGCGTGAAGTGAATTGACCGGCGAGCATCTCCTTCAGTACCCGGTCGATCTCGCCCATAACATAGAACGGCATCTTCATCCGATGCCCGATCGCCAGGGCCAAGACGATGGCGAGCAGGGGAAACAGCCATATCCAATGTTGATAACCGCCAGACAGCAGAACCGAAACAACGCTTAACAGATTCAGGCCCACAAAAACAGCAACATAGAGCTTGAGTCTAGCGGCTAAGTATAAACGATTGATAATTCTCAAAACCTTGCTCCTCAACGGCTTGATCTATTAGTGCGGAGGACGCCGCGAGGGCTCGCCTCGTTCCGGCTTCCTGTTCCGCTTTAATCAGCTTCTCATAGAGCTGCGAGAAGTAGTCCACGGCATGTTGATTCGGTTTTCGCCGCACGGAGAAAAAACCAATGATTTCACCCTGTTTATTGAAATCGGGTGTGACATGTGCCAAAACCCAGTAGTGATCCCCGTTTTTACAGAGGTTTTTTACATAGGCGAAGCACTCATTTCCCGCGGCGATGAAATCCCAAAGCAATTTGAAAATACCCCGCGGCATCCCTGGATGTCGAATGATATTGTGCTGCCTGTCCAGCAGTTCAGATTCACTGAAGCCGCTGATGCGCATAAACTCTCTGTTGACGTAGACTATTCTCCCCTTGGTGTCGGTTTTCGATACGATAAAGTCGTCGTTTTTCAACAATACTTCCCTACCTGTGGGTACGATTATTCCTTTCATCTCCCTTCCCTTTGTTGCACAGTAATACTGCTTACACCAACAGGCCCTGTACTAACCTATATCGCCTCCCGATGCCGTAACTTTAGATCCTCAGCGATTGCAAAACATGCGATCGCCTGCCTCCAAAATGGTGGCCCTCCACTTGATTTGATCCACCGGAATCCGGTATCAGCTGATCTCCCTAGTGATATCCCCCGGCCGCTGTCCGAATCGACCGCAACAGCCAACTCGTTATAATATAAAACGACAAAAATTCAACACCGGGGGTTGCATGTGAAAATCGGGCCATTAAAAGCTGCTTTCTTCATTCTCCTCAGCCTCAACCTGGCGGCATCGCCGTTCTCGCTGTCCGCTGGAGAAGGTGTCCATCATTACGACCGGATACAACTGCGCAGCAGCGCTTCGGCGGAAGTGGAGAACGATACCCTAATCGCCGTTCTCTATGCGCAGCAGGAGGGGAGCGAACCGGCCGCGTTGAGCGACAGTGTCAACCGTCTGATCACACAGGCCGTCAGTGAGGCAAAGCTCAGCGAGGGAATCAAGGTTCAGACCCTTGGCTATCAGACATCGCCGATCTATCAGCAGCAGAGGCTCACAGGCTGGCGTGTACGGCAATCCATCCGCCTGCAGAGTCTGCACAGCGACAGATTGAGCCAACTACTGAACAAACTGCAGTCATCCCTGGCTCTTGAATCTATCAGCTATACGATCTCGCCGGCACAGCGGGAAAAGGTGGGAGAAGCATTGACCCTGCAGGCGATCGACGCCTTCCGAAAACGTGCGGACCTGGTGACGAAACAGTTCGGGCGCGAGAGATACCGCCTGGTGGAGATGGCGATAGAGAGTTCGGACAGGCCTTATCAGCCATTCAACATGCGCGCCAACATGATGGCCCTGGAACGATCTGCGGCGGCTCCCGCCCTTGAGGCTGGAAGCCAGACAGTGCGGATCGAGGTCACCGGCACCATTGAGCTGCAGCTGGACCAATAGGCTCGCGCCAGTTCCGCCCCAGTTTCTGCACAAAAACCGCTCATATCCCCGGCTTTAACGCCAAAACAGCTGTATTTTTACAGATTTTTAACTTTTTGTTCTCAAAATCGCCGGCTCTCGGCCGATAAGAGATTGATAGATACAGATTTTAGATTCGTTTCAACCTACGAGAGCTCCGATGTTTGGCCTATCCAACAAAAAGCAGATTTCCCAGTTGCAGCAGCAGCTAAACGAAACAACCAGTCAGCTCGACTCGCAGGAAGCACAAATCGCCAGGCTCCAGGAAGAGAACGAAAAACTGCGACAAGAATACGAAGAAGCAGTCAGAGAGCAGCAGATCCAACAACAGCTGCTGGTTAACTTTAACACGCTGAGCGACTCCTTCGCCGAGCTTCAGCACTCATTGATGCACACAGCCACCAACATAAAAAAAGAGAAGGTGCATGCGCTCCGCGGTTCTGAAATATCCACTCAGGCGATAGCCAGCGTCGAAGTCATGCATAACGAGATCGACAACGTAACCCAGATCTCCGCACAGAGCTCCGAAAGCGTGGACAAGCTGGGTACGATTGCTGACAACATCAGCAATTTCGTCAGCATCATTCAGGGTATATCGGAACAGACCAACCTGTTGGCACTGAACGCAGCGATCGAGGCCGCACGTGCTGGCGAGATGGGGCGGGGTTTTGCCGTCGTCGCAGACGAGGTCCGCAGCCTGGCTGCGCGCACCCGTGATGCCACCACGGAGATCGCCTCACTGGTTGACACGATCACTCAGGAGACCAAGAAATCGATGGATACCATGTCATCGATGAGGGATGTGGCGCAAAATTTTCAGGGCCAGGTCACGCAGTCCATATCGACAATCAAACAGCAGTTCGACCTCTCAAAATCGATGGAGACGGCCATCTCTTCAACATCTCTGCGAAGCTTCGTGGAGTTGGCGAAGTTTGATCACCTGGTATTCAAGTTCGGTATCTACAGGGCGATTCTTGGTCTATCGGAGCTTTCTGCCGAAACCCTCACGGATCACAAGAGTTGTCGCCTGGGCCAGTGGTATTACCAGGGTGAAGGGGTCTCCTGCTTCTCCACCCTGCCCGGCTATCGTGAAATCGAAACGCCGCATCAACAGGTCCATCAATATGGCAGGCAGGCGCTGACCCACTTGGAAAGCGGGGACAAGCAAGCTGCCATCGATAATATTTCACGGATGGAAGAGGCCAGCATGGAGGTCATATCAAACCTCGAGCGCCTGGCCCAGTCCGGTGAAGAGAATGCACATATCCTCTGCACCGACGAGACCTAGCCGGTACATTGATCTGCAGGACGCCAGCTTGGCGTTCTCCGGGTCAGGACAAAATGGTTGGCTCGAGCTTTGAAGTCTCGGCTTTCGAGAGGGCTTCGGCCCTCTCGATCATTTTCTCCACAATGGCATAGATGCCGACATGGCGGCTTGGACTGAGGTGCTCTTCAAGCTTCAGCCGTTTGAACAGCGAGTCCACATCCAGGCTGCGGATCTCGTTCAGGGTACGATGTGAGAGCAGGTCTACCAAAAGCGCGAGGACGCCTTTGATGATCGCGGTATCGCAATCACCCAGAAAATAGATCAGTGACGGATCGGTCGGCTCCCGGTGTGCTGAAACGTGGACAGTGCTCATGCAGGGCTTGACCCAGTTCTCAACCAGTTTCAACTCGTCTGGCATGGCTGGCAACGCCTCGCCCAACTCAATGAGGTATTGATAACGCCCGTCCCAATCATCGAAGAACTTAAAATCCTCCACGATTTCGTCAATTTCTCTCATCCCGAGCTCCATACCTTGAATTAACCGGTCATACGCTGAACGACTCGCCGCAACCGCATTGATCCTTGATATTTGGATTGATAAAATCAAAACCCTCGTTGAGCACATTCGCCTTGACATAGTCCACTGTCATGCCGTCGAGCATCGGCAGGCTCTCGACATCGACGACGATCTTTATCCCCTGGGATTCGAACAGCGTGTCGTCCTCGCCCACCTGTTGCGCATAATCGACCACATAGGCAAAACCGGTACAGCCGCTCTTCCGGGTACCCAGGCGCAGACCTATTGCTCCCTCTCTGTGAGTCAGCATCGATTTGACATGCCTGGCGGCACTCTCTGTCAATTGAATCGCCATAAACACCCCCGGTTAAAGCATCAATAGTGTTGAATGCATCATTGGTTAATCACTCTTGTCAGTCATTGAGCCAGCGACTTAAAAAATTTTGAATTATGAATTTTGAATTTATGAGTTCGCTTTGCTCACAAATTTTTTGACTTGTTTCCGAAGATGAATGCATAACTAATTCCCACGGAGAGTAAGCTCGCTACAGTCAATTCAAAATTCAAAGCTTTAAAGCAGTCCGAGCTGAAATCTAGCTTCTTCACTCATCCTCTCCTGGCTCCAGGGGGGCTG
>NATV01000101.1 GCA_003094535.1 gamma proteobacterium symbiont of Ctena orbiculata
TTCCAAACGAGTCCAACCATACAGGCGCCTATGGCAATCAGCTGGAATACCAGCTTCCATTTGTTCATCTGTCCGGTGCGCAACACCACGCCCAGGCAGGGCGCCATGCTGCGGAATCCCTGCACCGCAAATTCGCGGGCAAGCATCAGTAGCGCGACCCACATGGGTATCCACATGGGGTGATGGCTTGCGAGATAGAGCATCAGAAGATTGGCGAAGATCTTATCGGCGAGAGGGTCGAGAAAGATACCGACGTTGCTTTCACAGCCATAACGCCTGGCAATCCAACCGTCCAATCCGTCAGTGAAGCTGGCAATCAGGAACAGTGCAAAAGCCCACATTTGCGGTTCTGGCGTCGATCTTCCAAGCAGGGCTATGATCGGCAGTAGTAATACGATACGCGAGAGGGTCAACGCATTGGGCAGCCATGCTTTCATTTTCGTATCCCCCGATTCTCCAGGAACAGAGACAGAGCAGCCATTCCAAGCGCCCTTGTATCTATAACCCGCTGGTTATCTAAGACAGCTTGAGAAGCTTCTGAGTAATTCAGGGCTTCATTACTAGTATATCGGCCGGCGCGGGAAATGGGGGCAGGGGGGATCGAAAGACAATGCCATATGCTCGGCCGAGCCGGCATGGTTGTCTAGCTGCGATTGAATCCCAGGGGCGGATACGATCAGGCTGCACAGTCGTCTTGGTCGCTACGCGGCTTCTGTACCAGATCGCTGCGCTTGGCCTGCCAGTGAATCGAATCTGCATTGATATCACTGGCAGCAAAGCCAGAACGCTTAAGCGCGTCGTAGAGCTGAAAAAACCGCTTCCAGGTGATCTTTCTTGTGTTGTAGTGCTCAAGGGTGGCCGTATCGTTGACGGCGGGAAAAAGCCTCTCAATATGCTTCCATTCAAGAAACCTGTGCGGATTCTCCATCCCGTATCGTACCAGCATCGACTGTGCCTCAACCTGGGTCATGTGAGGCTTGGGTTGACCGCCCATGAAGAGAATGCCCTGTTTGACTTTGGATGTTGCGGGCCGTTGATTCCACTCATCCACATTGGCGGGGTTGGAAAAGAGTGTCTGGATATGGTAGTTGGCCTGGGTCTTGTTGATCTCTGGCGGGCAGGGGATCTTGAAGTGCTTTAGGATTTCGAGCTGACGGTGGCCGGCTGGCTCAAATAGACCCATCAGGTGATCAGCTTCTTTTTCTGTCAGCGCTCGATCGAGCTTGATCCCCTGGGCTTCCAGTTTTGCAAGGGACTCATTCGATGCCGGTTTCGGGTCAGGGTCGTTGTCGCGCTCACTCGCTTGCCCGAGCGTCAATGCCATGTCGATATGCGGTTGCGATTCATCCCCGGGCAGATTCTCCTTGAGGCGCTTTTTATGCATGATGAAGATAATAATAACCGCAAATACAAGCAGTAAGGTAACTTCCTCAATGAACATCTACATTGGCTCCCGGTAGTTTTTGCGCTGCAATTATATGTTGAAGAGTACCCAAGGAGTGGGTGGTGGATCGCATTATTCAATATGGTATGGCTCTTGCCGGTGGTCAGTCAGGTTTTCATCTCCTTTGGCTGAATCGAACAGTGCTGGCAATACGCCGGTCCGCACCTTGCACCCTAGGGTAAATATAGCTGGAGATTTATGGCTATTCTATAGGGTGCAACCGGATTTGGAACTGCCCGGAATCGGTGTTCTAGGCTGGCAAGTCACAAAATCGTAAGCCTGCTTGAATATACTCGATCCGCAGCATATTTGGGATTAAAGCTTGGTGAATAACGGACGATATCGAAATCACATAGCGAAAAACATGGACTATGAGGGAACGAAAATGGCATGGTGGAATGCTAAGGAACGGCTGCGTATTGAGCAGCTGGAAATGGAAAACGGCAAACTTCAGCTGAAGCTCGCTGAACTGCAACAGCTACAGGAGGAGCAGTTGAAAGCCCTTGCGGCGCATCAGCAGCAGACCTCAGACGAATCTGAACTCAATGATCTGATGGAGTTTGAGAACAGGCAACTGAAAGCGGGGCTGGGGATTGTGCAATCCGATCTGGCCGGTTCGGTGGAGTCGGCGAAACTCACCCTCGGCTGCGCCGAAAACGTACGTTCTTACTTTGCCGGCCTAACCACCGATATCTCGAGGATTACCGAGGCACTGGACAATCTGGCAACGCTTTCCACCAATGCCGAGAGTTCGGTGAAAAGTATGTCTTCCCGCGCCACAGAGATCAGCTCGATCCTGGCGCTTATCAAGGGGATTGCCGAACAGACCAACCTGCTGGCCCTGAATGCGGCCATCGAGGCTGCGCGGGCTGGAGAACAGGGGCGGGGTTTTGCGGTTGTTGCCGATGAGGTGCGCGGCCTGGCTGACAAGACCCAGTCGGCAATCAGCGAGACCAACGAGGTAATCCAGTCGATGCATCAAAACGTGGAGTCGGTCGGGGGAGACTCCGCACGCCTGATCGAATACATCAGCCAGGTGCAGATCGATGTACAGGGATTCGAACAGAACCTAGCGCGGATAAATGCGGAGGTGAAGGGCTATTTCAGCGACATCTCCGCCACCACCGACAGTGTCTTTATGGGCCTGGCTAAGCTCGACCATCTGTTATGGAAGGTGAATACCTATCTCTCAGTCAATCAGGGTGAACCGGCATTCGATTTTGTTGATCACCACAACTGCAGACTCGGTAAGTGGTACGAACAGGGCGAGGGTAAGGAGTTTTTCTCTTCATCCTCCTATTACAAGGATCTCGAACATCCCCACGAGGTTGTACACGAGACCACCCGTGAGGTCTTCAAGCTGTTGCAGGGCGAACGGGACATCAATGCACTGATGCGATCCCTGAAGGTGATGGAGGAGCACAGCATGCAGGTCTTTCGCAAGCTCGACGAGATCAAGCGGGATGTGGAGCAGAAGGGCTAAAGCGACATCAAGACTTCGCGCAAGCTGCAGCCTATCTAGGAAGGTCTGCAGGGCGGCTTAGGGGAAAGGGCCCGATTCTGCATGCCGCGCTGGCTGCTCGCATGTAACGAGATGTCCTATACCTATCAATACCAACTCACAGCTTTATATCAGTAAATACAACTATCCGCTGCTTCTGGAGCTGAGGTCAGTCAGGGTGGTGTTCAGGAAATGAATGGCTGTTCCATTAACTCTAAACGACGTTTAAATCGGGTGCTGTTATTCACCACAGGTTACATTAGATACTGAGCGTCGATCCTTATCCAGATGACAATCTGTGATTTATTGTGGGATTTAACAAAAGTGGGAATTAACTCCCAGGGTATTGTGCCTGAGCTCA
>NATV01000102.1 GCA_003094535.1 gamma proteobacterium symbiont of Ctena orbiculata
TTTTTTCTCTTAACGGTTCTCTTGATACCGCTCCATAACTTTTGATCAGGCATGTGTTCAACCGAAGATTTTGGAGGTTTTGAAATAGTTCCAGTACAGTCATTGGGAAAATTCCAATGACCTGCTATAAAAACTCTATCACCGAGCTTTAATTTCATCTCGAACCTTGACCCTTTTAACAAAATAGATCACCGGTTAGGTCGCCGCTCTACCTTCTAACCAACGATTGACAATAGCTGGCACAAGGTCAACCGCCGTACCTTGCAACCAGTGAAATCCGTAAGGTCTTTGTCCAATAGCGAGGCTCACTAAAATCTTTTCCGCATCCCGATGAACCTCCGTAACCATGCCGGCCGCAGGACAGACAGTTAGTGATGTTCCAACCACCAGCACTTTTGCCGCTGTTTTTATATGAACTATTGCCAATTCATGATTATGAATTTCCTCGCCAAACCATACTATATGGGGCCGGAGTTGGGAACCTTGATCGCAAATATCCCCCAAGTTGATTTCATTTCCTCCGATTTCATAGACAAGCGATGGGTCAATTGTGCTCCGCGCCTTAACCAGTTCACCATGAACATGAATCACCTTTGTTGATCCCGCCCTTTCGTGCAGATCGTCCACGTTCTGAGTAACAACCACCACATCCTATCTTTTTTCCAGACCGGCAATAGCTTTATGTGCATCGTTTGGCAATGCGGTAACCGCTTTTACTCGTGCACCGGTAAGCACCACCACTTTATTGTGATCAATTTGATTTACCATTAAACAATCATCGCTCAACAATTATCTTGTTTCAGCTACACCACCTAACCCTGCTATTCCCTACCATTTCAGGGATGCCACGGTTTCCCCGAGGATGCTGTCCATTTCTTTTTTGAAACGGTCAAGTCTTTCATAAATCGTCTTCTCGATTGCTAACTCGTCACCCAAGGGACCGACTTTTTCAAAGCGTCGCTATTGGCTTTAGATATTACGTTTCGACAAGTGGCCATTATGTTAGGCTATAACCAAGCGCCTGCCGACACAATCAAACCCATAACATGACCACTGACTTCACCATGGGATACAGGAACCATACATTCAAACTTCTGTCCGTTGGTCTCATTCTCACCACCCTCTTGAGTGGCTGTGGCAAAGGGACGGATTCAACCGCGGATCTCACCCTACTCAGAGTCTGGGCCCATGCCGGACAGGAACGCGAACGCACTGTTCTGCAGCAGCAGGTCGCGCGCTTCAATCGGGCCAACCCCGATACCAAGATTCAACTCACCCTGATCCCCGAGGGGAGTTACAACGCCCAGATCCAGGCCGCGGCCGTTGCCGGGGAATTGCCTGACCTGATTGAGCTGGACGGGCCCTTTCTCTCGGCTTACGCCTGGCAGGGGCACTTGCAACCGCTGGACGACCTGCTGGACAACGCTCTGGTAGCCGATCTGCTTCCCTCGATCATCGCCCAGGGCAGTTATGCCGACCGGCTCTGGGCGGTTGGCGTATTTGACTCCGGCCTCGGGCTCTACGCCGACCGTTCCAAGCTCAATCAGGCGAAACTGCGCATCCCTTCCCTGCAGCAGCCCTGGTCGCTGCAGGAGTTCGAGACGGCGCTTGAACAATTGGCGATAGCGGATCCGGACGGCCAGGTGCTCGACCTCAAACTCAACTACGCGGGGGAATGGTATACCTACGGACTGTCACCGCTGCTGCAATCGGCGGGGGGCGATCTCATCGATAGAGACCACCTGCGCAGCGCTGACGGAACACTCAATGGATCTGAGAGCAAGGCCATCTTGACCCGCGTGCAAAACTGGATCACGAATAACCTTATCGATCCCAACATTGACGATGCGGCCTTTACCAGCCGCCGCGTACCCTTGGCCTTGGGCGGTCACTGGAACTACCAACAATACCGTGCAAGCCTGGGGGACGAGTTGATCCTGCTGCCATTGCCCGATTTCGGCAGCGGCAGCAAGACAGGCATGGGCTCCTGGTGCTGGGCGATCACCGACACCGCAAGAAACCCTCGAGCAGCCGCCCAGTTCATCGCCTTTCTGCTCACCACCGAAGAAGTACTGGCCATGACAAATGCCAACAGCGCCGTCCCCGCCACCCGCTCCGCCATCGACGCCTCCCCCCTCTACCGGGCGGGCGGGCCGTTGCACCTCTTTTTCGAACAACTCGATATCGGTCATGGGATCCCTCGTCCGCGCACCCCGGCCTATCCCATTATCACCGCGGAGTTTCAGAAAATCGTCGATCGCGTGCGCAGCGGCAGTGATGTAACCGCCGCACTCAACAACGCCGTTGTAAAGATTGATCGTGAAATCACGGACAACAGGGGCTATCCCGGCCCTGGAGAGCGGTAACCTTGACCAAGGGCATGCGACTCAACGATCAAACAACATCGGCCCTGCTGCTGGTGACACCCGCCCTGCTCGGCCTGCTGCTTTTTATCCTGCTGCCCTTCGCCACTGCCCTGGTGCTCGCTTTCACCGACTTGCGGTTGGGCTCGCCGTTGGCGGTGAATTTTGTCGGCACCGATCAGTTCCTCTCTCTCTTCAACGATCCCGACTTCATACGGGCACTGCTCAACAATCTCCTCTTCGCGGCAGTGGTGGTCCCCCTGCAAACGATACTCGCGCTTGCCCTGGCCCTTTTGTTGAACCGGGGACTTCCGGGGACAGTGGCCTTCCGCACCCTCTTCTTCATGCCGGTTGTCTTCCCCATGTCCCTGGTCGCGGTGATCTGGTCCTTGATCTACGCCCCCGGCGAGAACGGCATGATGAACGCCTTTCTCCAATGGGCGAGCTTCGGCCTCTGGGAGGCCAAAGACTTTCTCCGCGACCCCCTGCTCGCCATGCCGGCGATCATGCTGCTGTCGATCTGGCAGGGCGTGGGATTTCAGATGGTGATCCTGCTCGCCGGTCTGCAGGGCATTCCGCAAACCCTCTATGAAGCCGCGGCCCTGGATGGTGCGGGTCGCTGGCGGCAGCTCTTGCATATCACCCTGCCCCAGCTACGCAATCCGTTGATCTTCGTCATGCTGGTCACCACCATTCTCGCCTTTCGACTCTTTGACCAGGTACAGATCATGACAAGGGGAGGTCCTGAAAACGCAACCACAACGGTGGTCTATGAAACCGTGCAAGCGGCCTTTGCCCGCCAACAGGTGGCGCTCGCCAGCGCCATGACGGTGGTCTTCTTTCTCCTCGTGCTCAGCATCACCTGGCTGCAGCGCCGTTTCACCCACCATGAGCGGGAAGTCGCATGAGACCCGGGGCCGGCTCGATCCTATTGCGTTATCTGCTCCTTGCTGGATTGGCGATTTTCTTCATCGCACCCTTGCTCATGATGTTTCTCGGCAGCCTCAAGGCGGATCACAGGGTATTGCTGGAAAGCGGTTCGCTGACCGCATTCCTGCCCCATGAGCTATCCCTGCAGAATTACAGCGATGTATTTCGACGCACTGATTTTCTGCGCTTCTTTTTTAATTCCCTGTTTATCACCGGTTGCGTTGTCATCTGCGGCCTGGTGGTGAACGCACTGGCCGCCTACGCCTTCGCCCGTCTGCAGTGGCGCGGACGGGACCTGATCTTCAACCTGGTTCTGGCACTGATGATCCTGCCCTTCGAGGCGATCGCCGTGCCCCTCTTCTACGGCGCCTCCATCCTCGGCCTGCGCGATACCTATGCCGTGCAGATACTCCCTTTTATCGCCAACGCCTTCGCCATCTATCTCTTCTACAGCTTTTTTATCGGCATACCCAAAGAGCTGGAAGAGGCGGCCCGTATCGACGGCGCCTCCACCCTGCGCATCTTTTTCAGTATCATCGCGCCCAACGCCAAGCCGGTTTTCGCCAGTGTCGCCATTCTCACCTTTCTCACCTGGTGGGGCAGTTATCTCTGGCCCACCATGGTGACCATCGGCCCAACGGTGCGCCCCTTACCGGTAGCCATCGCCAGCTTCTATACCCTGCCACCCCTGCAGTGGGGGGACATCCTCGCCTTCGGGGTGATGATGGTATCGCCGGTACTGCTGCTGTTTGTCATCTTCCAACGCTGGTTCGTGGCCGGCGTGGCAAGTTCGGCGATGAAGGGTTAGCTATGGCAACTATCGAGTTCGACAATGTCTGCAAAAGCTTTGGCGATGGGATCAATGCCATCCATGAACTAAATCTCAAGGTCGACGATGGCGAACTGATGGTGCTTGTCGGTCCCTCCGGGTGCGGCAAGTCCACCCTACTGCGTATGACGGCAGGGCTGGAAGAGGTCAGTTCAGGTGAGATCCGGATAGACGACCGGGTGGTCAACCATACCCCCCCACAACAGCGCAATGTCGCCATGGTGTTTCAGAACTATGCCCTCTATCCCCACATGACGGTGCGCGGCAACCTCGAGTTTCCCCTGCGCATGCAGAAACAACCGGCCAACCGGATCGAGGCTAGCGTGAAGCGTATCGCAGAGATGCTTGACCTCTCGCCACTCCTGGATCGCAAACCCAAGGCCCTGTCGGGAGGACAGCGCCAGCGGGTGGCAATGGGACGAGCCATCATACGTGAAGCCGATATCTTCCTCATGGATGAACCCCTTTCCAACCTGGATGCGCGATTGCGGGTGGAGATCCGTGGTGAGATCGCCCAGCTGCAGCGCGAGCTCGCCATCACCACCCTCTACGTCACCCACGACCAGGCAGAGGCCATGACCCTGGGGCAGCGGGTGGCCATCATCGATCAGGGTCTGCTGCAGCAGGTGGGATCACCCCAGGAGATCTACGAGCGCCCCAACAATAGCTTCGTTGCAGGGTTTATCGGATCCCCCGGCATGAATCTGATCCAGGCATCGCTCAGCAGCGAGCGCGGCGAAATCGGGCTCCGGCTGGGCTCCAAACGCCTGCCGCTTCCGCAGCCGGTATTGGCCAGCTACCCTGGGCTTGCGTCCCACCGCGAAGAGAGATTGCTGGTGGGAATCCGCCCCCATGCGATCCATCTCGCCCATGCTGATTCAACACAGCACCTGGCTGCCCGTGTATGCGCGGTAGAGGCGATGGGCCATGAGACCATCCTGCATCTCGATACGGAACTGATCATGCACGCCAACCCTAAGACCGCTGCCGACAAGGCCAGGGAGAATCAACCACATCTTCTGGTCCAATTGAACGGTCACCACAATTTCAGGGTGGGCGATCAGCTCCGGATAGAGCTGGGGATCGGTAAGCTCTGTTTTTTCGATGCGGATGGCAGGGCAATAGGCTAGTCCCGGTTGAATCAATCAACGTAGCAACCGAATATGTCCTGCGGATGATATTGCGCAATGAACTCAACTGACATCCAGACTATATTGAAAGTATCACAACCACCGTGGCTTAGCGGTAGAGAGCTTATGTGGAAAGTTGTGACAGGATCCAACGGTCAACCAGGGATTGTGAAAAAAACCACTGGAAATAAGAACAATGAAATACGGCTCTCTCTTCTCACTGATACTGCTCCTGTTTGGCGCCGGCCAGTTCGGCCCGGCCTGTGCCGACAATCCCCTGCAGGCGGCCATGGAACTGGAAGGCGCCCTCCTCCTGACGCCCGATATCGAAAACGGCAAACGAGTCTACCGTACCTGTGCCGTTTGTCATCAACCCGAGGCGTGGGGCACTGAAAACGGCCACTATCCGCAGATAGCGGGTCAGATAAGGACCGTCATCATCAAGCAGCTGGCGGACATACGCGCGCGAAACCGGGACAATCCCACCATGCTGCCATTCACCAGGCTGGATATGCTCACCCTGCAGGAGATCGCGGATGTCAGCGCCTATATCTCCGAGATGCCGATGACCCGCCACAACGGGATCGGCCCGGGATCAGACCTGGTCCATGGAAGAAAGATCTACGAGGAATATTGTGCCGAGTGCCACGGGCCGCGGGCGGAAGGTATCGTGGATGATCATATACCCCTGCTGCAGGGACAGCACTATCAATATCTCTATCGCCAGTTCCTCTGGATCCGGGATGGGCGCAGGCGCAATGCCGACAAGAAAATGGCGAAGCAGATCCAGAGCTTCAACATCCGCGACATCAGCTCGGTAATGGACTATATCTCGCGTCTCAAGCCGCCGGCAGAGAAACTGGCACCGGCCGACTGGCGCAACCCCGATTTTCCCAACTACCGACGCGACGGCAAGCGCCGGCCCTGAGATCGTATCACCGCCCTGCCCCTAAAGCTGCAGCTGATCCCCCATCTCGGGCACGGATGCCTTGAAGCCCATTTCCGCTTCGATCAGTTCGCGCAGATCCCTTTTCGACTCCGGCTCTCCATGGACCACATGGACATGGGTTGAGCCTTTCCTGAAACTGCCCAGCCAGCGGGTAAGGTCATCCACGTCGGCATGGGCAGAGAGGCCGCCGACGGTATGGACCTTCGCCTTGACCCTGTATTCATCACCATGGATCCGCACTTGGGGCTTGCCATCGACCAGCGCCCTCCCCAGGGTACCGTGGGCCTGGTAGCCGACGATCATGATATGGGCGCCATCGCGGGAGATATTGTGCTTGAGATGGTGGATGATTCTGCCGCCGGTGAGCATGCCGCTGGCGGAGATGATGATCGCGCCGCTCTTGATGCGGTTGATCGCCATCGACTCCTGTGGCGATTCGGTCAGCCTGAGATTCTGCAGATGCGGCATCTCGTGGATCTTCCTGCGCAGCTTGGTCGCCTCCTCGTCATAGAGGTGGGGGTAGTCCCAATAGACCTTGCTCGCCCTGATCGCCATGGGGCTGTCGAGAAAGACCTCCCAGCGGTCCAACTCCCACTCATCGTAATATTTGCCCAGATAGTAGAGGATCTCCTGGCTGCGGCCGATGGAGAAGGCGGGAATCAGCAGATTGCCCCGCTGATGGGCCGCCTCGCGGATGATCTCACCGATCTCCTCGATGGTGTTCTGACGATCCCGGTGGCGGCGGTTGCCGTAGGTGCTCTCGACGATGACATGGTCCGCCTCCTCGATCACCGCGGGATCGTTGAGGATGGGGGTATCGTACTGACCCAGATCACCGCTGAAGACGATCTTCCGCTGTTTATCGCCCTCGTTCAGCCAGACCTCCACGCTCGACGAGCCGAGGATGTGCCCCGCATCCTGAAAACGGATCGATATCCCCGGCAGGATCTCCCGCTTCTCCCTGTACCTGAGACCGACAATATTGTTGAGGGCATCCCGGGCATCGGCAACGGTATAGAGGGGATCGATGAAAGGCTTGCCCTTGCGCTTGCGCCACTTGTTCTCGTACTGCGCATCCTTCTCCTGGAGAAAGGCGGAGTCCTGCAGCAGGATATCGCACAGCTCCATGGTCGCATTCTGTGCATAGATCGGCCCCTGGTAGCCCTGCTTCACCAACAGCGGGATGCGACCCGAGTGGTCGATATGGCCGTGGCTCAGGACCACCGCGCTGATCTCATCCGGAGAGAAGGGAAAGGGCCGGCGGTTCTTCTCCATCTCCTCCCGGCGCCCCTGAATCAATCCGCAATCGAGCAGGATGGTCTCGCCATTGGCACGGAGAATATGACAGGAGCCGGTAATGCCGCTGGTCGCACCGTAGAATTCAATCTGCATAGGAGTCTGTCCTTTTCAGGATCTTTTTAGTCGCCGTTCAAACGATAGGGAAGATTAAACCGGCAGCTTATCATGAAGAGCCGCCAAATCACCCTACAAACCGTTAAAGGCTACAATTTTAAACATTCAAATTGTCATCTGCGGCGTATACTTACCAAATAGAGGGCATAACTGGCCTGGCTGACACCACAACATCAATCGAACACTCCGGGTAGTCATGATGACAACAAGCACAGAGCAATTGGAGAGTCCTGCGCCCAAGAGCGGTCTTCGTGGCATCCACATTCTGTGGATCGTATTGGCAACCATCCTGTTGACTGCCGCCGCCACCTACTGGCTGGTGCGCACCTACATATACGCCAAGGACTTCACCCCGGTGCAACTCTCCCACGCCGAGCAGCAGGTGCTCGACGACAAACTCAAACAGCTGGGGTACCAGCCGAATCCCGTCTCGGATCAGGGCCGGCAAATGCAAAAAGAGGAGAGCGATGAGGCCTGGCTCAGACCTGAACGCTACGAGGAGCAAGGCGCCAGGCGCGAGGTCTTCTTCTCCGAGAGGGAACTCAACGCCATGGTGGCGAACAACCGGGACCTGGCGAAAAAGCTTGCCATCGACCTGGGTGACGACCTGGTCAGCGCTAGACTGCTGGTGCCTGTCGACAAGGACTTCCCCATCCTCGGCGGCAAGACCCTGCGCGTCTCCACCGGCGTGGAGATGGCATTCCGCGACGCCAAGCCGGTGGTGATCCTGAAGGGTGTCAGCATCATGGGCGTACCCATACCCAACGCCTGGCTGGGCGGCCTCAAGAATATCGACCTGATCAATGAGTTCGGAGATGAGCAGGGCTTCTGGGCCGGCTTTGCCAAGGGCGTCGAGGACATACGTGTCGAAGAGGGCGAACTCAAGATCAAACTCAAGGAGTAGTCAGGCTTGCCGCCCCGGCGACTTTAGGCCGGGCACCATCGATGCGAATCGAGCCGCGGTCTGGTGTGGCCTAATGACAATCCTGTTCCTCCGTTGGCCTCAGGGAAGCTGGCCTGGCTGTTCATTCATGCGCCTGAAATCCATCGGGCCCCGCCTTTCCATGCCGATAGCATCTTGCGTGCAGTGGCATCTGCCCCTTGAACCGAAACGCTCCCGGTTCAGCTGCTCGCACGCTGTTCGATCACCCACCGACGGTATCACAAGGGGCTGGTTGCTGAAGGGTGTATAGTCGTCCGGCGCATGGATGTGGCATACAGCTACCCTGGCATGGAGATGGGGGGTTAGAACCGCGCAGAGGAGAATTGTAGCGGCGAGTGAACGCCGAGCCATATTCATTCGTAGGGTGTGACCTCTTCCGCCTCTATCTGGTAGCCGGCGGTCGCCAGATCGCTGTCGAAGGATTTGGCACTCAGAATCCCGGAGACCCAGACCGTATCGAAGGCTTCACGGATCTTGGCATCACCCTTGGGCACCTTCACATAGACGGTCTGATTGGCCGGCGGGGGCGGCACGTGGATGCAGGCGCCATAGTAAGGCACCAAGAGAAACTCGGTCAGCTTTTTTCCGTCGCCTTCAATCGGCACCACGAAACCGGGAAGCTTGATCCGTTTGCCGTCCAGACTCTCGACCACCGGCGCCTCCTTCCAGGCCGCCTCCAGCTCATCCAGTATCTTCTGCGCCCTCGGATCATCGTCCTCGAGCGCATTGATATCGCCGAACTGCGCCATGATTTTGTCAGGTCGATAGTCCTCGGGAATCATCGCATCCCACTCCAGTTCCTGGAATGGCTCGGCATATACAGGCGTCAGGGACAGAAGCGGGATAACTAACAGTACAGCAACCCGGAATTTCATAGATGGTCCTCTAGATTCGTATGCTCATACCATCGGCAAGGGAGTAGCGGTAGGCGCGGTAACCGGGTATTAGGCCAACGATCAGCGCGGAAGTTCCAACCAGCACCAGGATCAGCCATTCCCTGAGTGAGGGAAGGCCGATTGGCAGGTGGAGGCCATAGTGGGTCTCGATATAGGTTTGAGCAAGAAACAGCCCGGCATAGAGCAGCAGCAGGCCCGCTGCGATCCCGATCAGGCTGAGCAGCAGACCCTCACCGGTGACCAGAAGCAGGATGTGGCCCGGGCGCGCGCCCACCGAACGCAGGATCGCCATCTCGCGGCGCCGTTCGTTGAGACTGGCCAGCATCACGGTCAGGATCCCGATCAGGCCGACGGCCACCACCAGCAGGGTGATGATCAGCAGGGCGTTTTCCGCCACGCTGATCAGATCCCAGAGCTGCTGCAATGCCACCCCCGGCAGCACCGCAAGCAGCGGCTCCTTGCGGTAGTCGTTGATCTCGCGCTGCACCCGAAAGGTGGCGATCTTGCTCTTGAGCCCCACCAGGAAGGCGGTGATCGCCTTCGGCGTCAGGTCCTTCTCCAGGGCCTCGTCAGCGCTGATATTGAGGCCTCTCACCTGCCTCCCGGCAACCCAGTCCACATGGATTGCCTCGATGCCCTCCAGCGGGACATGCACGGTACGATCGACCGGCGTGCCCGTGGGTTCAAGAATGCCCACCACCTTGAACGGCTTGTCGTCGTGCAGGGTGAAGCTGGTCTTGCCGGCGCCGTGGGCGATGACGATCTCCTGCCCCATCCGGTAGTCGAGCTCCCCAGCCACCTCGTGTCCCAACACGGCCTGATAGACCTCTTCGAAAGGCCGCCCCTGGTGAAATGACAAGGATCGCTTATTGGCGTACTTGTAGAACCGAAAATAGTCGCGGTTGGTCCCCATCACCCGGTAACCCCGATGCGAATCGCCCAGCGAGATAGGGATGGTCCATTTCACCAGGGAATGTTCGGAAAACTTTTTATAGCTTTTCCATGAAATATTATTGGTTGCATCGCCGATGCGGAAGACGGAGTAGAGCAGCAGGTTGATGGCGCCGCTGCGAGCGCCAACCACCAGATCCGTACCGGAGATGGTATTGGCGAAGCTGTTGCGTGACTCCACCCGCAACCGCTCGACGCCGAGCAACAGCGCGACGCTCAGGGCAATGCTCAACAGTACCAGGCTCGCCGTAAAGCGTCGATTCAACAGGCTTTTCAAGGCAAGAGAGAGAATCGCCATCACACCACCTGCTCCAGACGATTGATCTCATCCAGGGCGATGTGACGCTCGAACAGATGTTCGAGCTGGCGGTCATGGCTGACGAAGAGCAGGGTCGAACCCGTCTCTTCACACTCCTGAAACAGCAGGTGAAGAAATACCTGTCGCATCTCGCTATCGAGAGCGGAGGTCGGTTCATCGGCGATAATGATCTCAGGCGCGCCGATCAGCGCCCGCGCCGTCGCCACGCGTTGCTGTTGGCCGACACTCAGTTCTACTACCGGGCGATGGATAAGAGCCTCATCCGCCATATCCAGATGCGCCAGCAGACGCATCGCCTCGGCCTGGAGGCTGTTTCCCGATGCAGTGGCCTTCTCTTTGCGCAAGCGGGAAAAACGGCAGGGCAGGGTGACGTTGTCCATCACAGAGAGATAGGGGATGAGATTGAAGAGTTGGAATATAAATCCGATGTGATCGGAGCGGAAATGGTCCCGCCCGGCACTGGAGAGGCGGTTGACGGTCTCCCCAAGGATCTCCACATCCCCCCCCGTTGGCAGATTAACCCCCGCAAGCAGCGCCAACAGCGTGCTCTTGCCGCTGCCACTGGCCCCACGAATAAAGATACGTTCGCCGCGCGCCACCTCAAGTGAGGTGATACGCAACACCTCGGGAAGCCCTGTACGCCATCTGAAGCGAAGATCTTTAACCTCTATCGCAGCTGTTTGCGGCATGAAGATCCTTTAGTTAGCTATATATAATCTAGCTGGCCTTAGAGTTCCAGCCTGCTCTGTCCCGGCGTCAAGTCTATCTTCTGTTGTCCCCGTTTTGAAATGCTCTGCACCTCGATGACCTCAGTGCCTGGAAACTGTTTAAACAGCTTCACATCAATCATCTCCAGATAGGAGATCGCCGAACAGCGAAATCGATAGTGAGCGGTGAAGTCGGTATGAGCCTCGCCTTCATGATCGTGATGATCGCCATGTTCGGCAAGGGGAGACTCCACTTCGATGGATACCGGCACACATTTGGCAGCCGAGGGGATGCTGAATACCAAATCCGGTTGTCGCAGGCTGCCAATCGCCGCTTCCACTGCCTGCTCTTGCTGCGCATTGGCCGGCTGATGTTCGAAACCCACTAGATTCATCGCCGGGCTGATAAATTCGATTTCGAGGGCATCACCCTCTATGGCGATCAATAACAGCGCCTCTCCATGGACATGGGCCTCATGTTGTTCAGAATCAGATCCGGCTGCATGGAGAAGCGTTGAACAGACAACCAGGCAGATGGCCAAGAATCCGGTTATAAAATTGGTTTTAATCATATCGGTCTGTCCTCCGACAGTGAAACATAAAATGTTATAACATAATAACAGCGATATAGTTTCAATCTTTCGGCAGTTGGGAGCTATCCCGCATTTTTACAAATACGCTCGCAAATGGATTCGATTACTCTTCGATCTTTTCCGCATATCCCTTTGGCGGTGGTGTCCAGCCGCGATCGGAGCGGTCATGAAACTGCGCCCGGTCTGTCTCCATGAGTTTCTTCAACGACTCCCCGTGTTCACTGGCTTTTGCCAGAAAAGCCTCGATCATCTACCACCTGAAAGACCGGCCGGTGCTTTTAACGACCTTACCCGGATGCTGGGCGGAGCAAGCAAACGGATGGTGGATCAACGCCTCAAGGAGCTTGAAGCGGCAGATATGGTGATTCGCAAAGTGATCAGTAAACGTCCTGTTGCGGTAACCTATGAGCTGACTGAATTTGGTCGCAGTGCCTTGAAAATTCTGGATGACCTGCGTATCTGGTCCGAGAAGCACAATGTCTGACCAAACTTTCTCATGACTTTTTGCCTTACACAGCGTAAGTACAGTCATGCAATTTGGGCTTGCCGATTACCACCACCATTCCTTTGCTGATCTCTACCTATCAACCTATTCGTTCGGCGGCAGATGAAACAGGAGAACAGACTAGTGACATCGTCTTCTCGATCATGGTGGCGCAACTGCGCGTTGCATGCTGATGAGGAGATCATCGCTATCGATGCAATGGAGGACCGAATTGCACCTCTCACCGCAAACCTAACGCAGATCCGGGAACTCATCACCGGTCTCGAACTGTGCCATCATAAGGCCGCTAGATGGGTCTACAACATTGTCGTGGCGATCGGCATAGGAAAGACATCAAAAGGCCTGGGCACTCGATCGCAAGGCCGGCAACACCCCATCGAGACTGTGTGGCAAAATGCATGCACGGCCCTTTCGGCGTGGAACGCCGGCTGCCCTGCCGACAAGGTCGATCTGCTAGTCGACACCATCCCGGCCTCTCAACTACTTACCTGTCTTGGGGGGCGTTCGCCCTTGAAACAGTGGCAAGTTCAGAGAGTGATTGAGAAAACCCGCAGTTTGATCAACTGGCCACACTCTCGTGACGATCCTGCGGCAGAATACGCGTGGCTTCTGTTAAGTGTTGGCGAGTATGAATTTACTTACCTTGACCGGTGCCCGGAATGTTACAAGGATCACGAAGAATTCTGGCAGACAACCGTACGTACCTTCATTCGCGATACTGAAAACGGTGACCAGGCAAATCTCTCTCTGGCCCTCGCTATCGACAACCTTTGGCCATGCCACTGGAATTTTGCAGAGAATCTGCAAATCGTCCTCGAGGCGATCGGCGGGAAGCTGAACACGGACACACCATTTTCAGCCTGTGGAAGAAACATTTCCCTGGTGCCGATCCGCGGCAGGATGGAGACCATTTCCAATACACTGATGGCTTTCTGTGGAACATTGGAATCTGGCCAGGATGTGGACAAAGAACTACTGGAACTGCTTGGAAAGCAAGCGGAAGAAAAGCGATGGCTCGCCGCCTCCTTGGCCAAGACAATAAGGCTTCAACTGAATCCACCGGCTGATCTGCGGGCGATTTCCAGTATGGCCGGACCCGATTGGATAAACAAAGAATAACTCCGGTTGATGCCACGAGAAGTTTGTCAGGGTACGGCCGAATCATGGTCTTTAGCGGTCTATAATCCTATTGAGTACAACTGCCGAAAGAGTTCGAAAATATTACGCAGGGGGACGCCATGGATCTGATGCATGCAAAAGCGGAATTCGAGGCGGGCCGACTCAGTGAAGCGGTAGTAGAACCCACGGAACAGCGCGAAGGTTGGCGGATACTATTCCATACCGCAAACGGCGATACACTGGTGTTGACCGATCATTCCGGACGAGAACGTGTCTATCACAGCCTGGATCACGCCACCGAGGTTGGACGGGATATCGGTTTTGATTCAGTACGCGTGGAGGAACACTTCTGATAAGTCGATCTGCTTACTATGGTTAAACTTGTGCGGTGGCCACTATCAATTCGTCAGCTGCACACTACGGTAGTTTGCTCAGTTAAAGGGGTCGTTACTAACTAGCTGTTGCCGGCAGACTCCTTCTGCACCCGGGTAAGAAGGGTGTGCATTTTTTTTCCTATCCCCGGTTCGCGAAGGTTACTATTGCGAAAACACCGGAAGAAGCTGCCTCAATACGGTGTCCGTCAACTGAAGCTTATCCTCTCGCTCCTTTTCCCTGGCGACCGGACCGTCAACAAACAGACAGGCCAATCCATGCACTGCGGACCAGGCCAGCAACTCCTGTGGACTGAAGTCGCAGGGATCCTCGTCGGCGATGGTTTTTACGAAACCCTCCTGAAGGTAACCGGCCAGACGCTCCGTCGCGGCGAGGTAGTCTGCATCCCTTGAGTAGATCATCTCCTCTCGCCACATTGCCCGGAAAAAAGCCGGCTTGGTCAGGGCAAAGCGGACATACGCCATGCAGACCGCGTGGAGCGCATCGCCCCCCTCTTCTTGCGCCTGCAACATGGCCACCTCCATCGCATCCGCGAGCTGATTCAGCGCCCGGGTGGCAAACACGGTCAACAGCGCCCGCTTGTCCGCATAGTGTCGGAATGCCGATGCGGGTGATACCCCGATGCGCTTGGCGCACCCCCGTAGCGTGACCGCCTCAATGCCGAACTGCGAGGCTATCTCGTCAACAGCATCGAGCAATGACTCCGCCAGGTGGCCGTGATGGTAGCGACTGTTTCTCTTCTTCATGATTTATTTGTAGCACTAAAAGTTATCATTGTTAACATTTTTTCCGGAAATCCTTGAAATAGACCCTGATTTCATCTAAATTGTAAGTTAACAGCGTTTACATCCATCTGTAGAAAACACTCTATGTCACTGTTAAATATGAATTAATGGAGGTTAATGAGAATGTCGTCAACAGACTATTCAACAGCAGGCAGGTCACGTGGGCACTGTTTCAACGGCCATATGGGAGCTTGCGGCGGCGGTTACTGGAGCGGGGCGAATATCGTCGCAATGGTGCTGGGTTTCATCCTGTTCCCGCCCTTGGGCTTCGTCGTCCTGTTGTGGACCATCCTGGGCCACCCTATCCAGGAACTTCCCGGTTGGGTCCGCGACAAGTGGAATCAGCTCTTCCGAAAAAACAAAGCGGGAACATACGAGGAGAGTGAAAACATCGTATTTAACGAGTTTCAACAGACGCAATACGATCGCATCCGTGAAATCAAGGAGGAGATCAAGAAGCGGGCGGAGGCATTCCGGTCATTTCGGTTCGATGCGAAACGGCGAAAAGACCAGGAGGAGTTCGACGAGTTCATGGCGAGCAAACCTTCGAACGGCCGTGAGGAGCCCTGATTGGCTAAGTGCCGAGTGACAATGTCGATAAGCGCCACCCGTGCGAGAAGCACGGTGGCTCTTTAACGGCAGTTGTCAGATACAACGCCGCCATATTACATATCGCCACTACACAATAATTTCATCGTGCTACGGCCCAGACGGTGCGTATGCTTTACCAGTGATGGGAAATTCCTTAATAGCGGTCGTTGGCGGATCGAGCCCAATAGGCTCCATTGCGATGTGGACACTCGAGGTCACGCCGTCAAGTGCCGAACAGGGATCAACAGGCCATTCTCGTGGCTAGCTGCGAGAGTCGCAAATCAGACTGTCGGCTTGTCTGGCCCGGACGTCAGCAGTGTTCGAGGAATCTCTCTAGCGGCGGTGCTCTAGGCCTACAGGCAGTTCGACTTTCATCGTGGATTGTGCTGGAGCTCGTCAAACCCCCAGTGATCGACACAAGACATCCACAGCGGAATGTAGGAACAAACCAGCAATAAGGCTGCCGACCAGGGAAAACCCAGTTGGGTCCGGTCCGCGCATGGTGATTGAACCGGCCCCAGAACAAGCCAACGCCTCAGAACTGAATAACGTGGTCCTTCGCTGAAAGCTCTTTCGCACCCTGCTTGCTCTCGATGACATACTGAACGTTAAGCTCTTCCGTAGCGGGGAAGGCTTCGAACAGCTCAACGGTCAGCTGTGTCAGCTTACCGGGCTGATCACACTCGAAGTGATAAACCGCCTCGATGTCCGAGTGGGTTTCGCCCTCGTGCTCCTCGTGCCCGCGCTCCTCATGACCATGTTCCTCTTTCTCTTCATGATCATGATCGTCCGTGTGCTTGTCATTATGGTCGTCATGCTCTTCCTTAAGCAACGCGGAAGTGACCATCGCTTTTTCCATACGGCAGCCGGCCTCGTCGTTAAAACGGAACAATTGATCACCGATTTTCAACGCGGCCACGGCCTTGTCCAAAGCGGCGTGGTCGGCCTCCGACGAAGGTGCATGTTCAAAGCCCACGATATTCGCAGCCGGACTATCGAGTTCGATGTGTACCTCCTCACCATCGAGTGCTAGGTTCAGTGCGGCGATGCCGTGCACGTGAGCATCGTGACTGCGGTGTTCCTGATCATGGTCATGGTCGTGTTTCTCATCCGCGCCTGCCCCGAGCGCAAGGAGCGCCAGAGGCGTCAGCAGAGAGGCAGTCAAAGCGATGTGTTTCAGATGCATAACGGGATTTCTCCTTTGAAGGACGCTCTTTCGTTGTTCGGTCAGCCGCACACCGCGTTCATGGCACAGCGCCTCGGCTCGCTCCAGTACACGGGAAAATGCTTTATTATTCACGGTTTTCTCCTTGCCACCAATCTCCTATGGCGGCTATTTACGCAAGGCGGCGACCAACACTCGGATGTTGTGTCGCATCATGCCAAGGTAGGTGCCGGCAGGCCCGTCGGCGTTCGACAGGGCATCGGAATAGAGGGTACCACCGATCCGCGCCCCAGTTTCTCGGACGATCTGGTCGATTAAGCGGCGGTCAGAGACGTTCTCGACGAAGACGGCCGTAATCTTCTCCTGGTTGATCTGACGAATCAGCCTGGCGACCTCACCCGCGGACGCCTCCGCTTCGGTGTTTACACCGACCGGCGCATGGAACTCAATGCCGTAGGCTGCTGAGAAGTAGCCGAAGGCGTCGTGAGATGTGACCACCTTGCGCCGTTCGACCGGCAGAGAATTGATCGCCTCACGTACCTGTGCTTCGACCACGTCGATCTCCTTCATGTAGTGCGCCGTATTGCTGCGATAGATTTCGGTCCCTGCAGGATCGATCGCAGCCAATCCGTCGGCGATGTTGCGGATATAGATCTGGGCATTGGCCAGACTCTGCCAGGCATGGGGATCGATCTCGCCGTGGTCCTGATCCGCCATTTCGCGGGGCTCGACACCGGCGGTTGCCGTCACTACTTGTCCCTTGTAACCGGATGCCTCCGTCAGGCGGTCTATCCAACCCTCAAAGCCCAATCCATTGACGATTAACAGCTTGGTCTCGGCAACAGACCGGGCGTCCGCCGGGGTCGGCTGATAGACGTGCGCGTCACCGTTAGGGCCAACCAAGGTAGTCACATGAACCCGGTCACCGCCCACCTGTTGGACCATATCACCCAGGATGCTGAATGAGGCGACAACGTTGATGGGAACGTCAGCGCGGGCAATCCCAGCCCCGAATACCGCGACCAAACCAATGGCGAAGAGGGAAGATAGGATAGATCGTCGGGATATCATAGAAATACTCCTGGTTCAGTTTAGGGATTATGCTTCTAAATGACGGTGCGGCCTGAGGCGCGTCATGATTACACCGTCAGGTCCGAACGACAGCGAGAACAGATAGAACGCCCCTGCCGTCAGGATGATGGCGGGGCCGGAAGGCAAGCTGGCGTAATAGGACAAGAGCAGGCCGACAAACCCACTCAGGAAAGCCCCAAGCACACCGATGGCCAGCAGGGGGGTGATGTCGCGAGTCCAGAACCGGGCGGCAGCGGCGGGAAGTATCATGATTCCGACCGCCATCAGGGTCCCCAGGGCATGAAAGCCGCCCACCAGATTGAGGACCACCAGGACGAGAAAACCATAATGGGCTACCGGACTGAGGGGACTGACCGAGCGGAGAAAGCCCGGGTCGAAACATTCCATCATCAAGGGGCGGTAGATCACGGCAAGCCCGAACAGGGTGATCGTTGCGATCCCGGCGATCAGGAATAGGGCCGCATCGTTCAAGGCGAGCACCGTACCGAACAGGATGTGCAACAGGTCGACATTGCTGCCGCGCGTCGAGACGATCACGACTCCAACGGCGAGGGAAATCAGGTAGAAGGCAGCGAGGCTGGAATCCTCCCGGGCCACGGTGGTTCGGGCCACCAGTCCGGAGAGTATGGCCACAGCCACCCCTGCGATCACCCCGCCGAACGTCATGGCGCCGAGCGACAGCCCTGCCACGAGGTATCCGAGCGCCGCACCGGGTAGAATTGCATGGGCCATGGCATCTCCGGTCAGACTCATCCGGCGAAGGGTCAGGAACACGCCGATGGGTGTCGCACCCAGTAAAAGGGCAAGGCACCCGACCAGGGCCCGACGCATGAAGCCGAATTCGACGAAGGGGGCGAGGATGACATCGTACATCACGCGCCCTCCACCGGGAGGGATGAAGCCCTGGCGTTCATCGTCCACATAAGGCCGCCTCTTCGTCGAAGGCCTCGGTAAGCCGGCGCGCTTGATCGAGATTCGCTGGAGTAAGGACGTTTTCCGTCGAACCGGCGGCGATCTGCTCGCGGGCCAACAGCAGGGTCTCTGGGAAATCCGTCCGGACCTGATCCAGGTCATGCAATACGGCGACCACCGTCCGCCGCTCTCCATGCCAGCGACGAATGAGTCCCTTGAGATCACGCACTGTCGCCGAATCGATGGCCGTGAACGGCTCGTCCAGAAGAATCAACCGCGCGTCCTGAAGCAGCAGGCGGGCGAACAGGGCACGTTGCATTTGCCCGCCGGAGAGGGTGCCGATGGGTCGCCGCTCGAAACCACCCAGTCCCACGATCGCCAACGCCTCGGCTACCTTCCGCTCACCCTCCCTTCCGAATCCGCGTAGGGCCCCTGTCTTGCGCCACAGTCCCATGGCCACCATGTCGAAGACCGAGATCGGAAAGCTCCGATCGATATCGGCCTTCTGGGGCAGGTACGCGATTTCCGAGACTTTAATCCCCGTCAACCTGATCTCACCTCCGAGGGGTACGAGGCCGCCGACGATTCCTTTGAGAAGTGTCGACTTTCCGGCACCGTTCGGTCCCACCACGGCGACCAGGGCACCGGTACGGATAGCGTAATCGAGATGATGGACTGCGGGGTGGCGGTCGTATCCGAGGGTCAGGTTCTCGAAATGCAAGATCATACCGTCCATTGGCACACTCATAGCAGGGCCCAGACAACCGCAAGCCACAACAGACCGGTGGCGACGCTAGCAAGCGCGAGGCGCGCTCCGACACCGGCCCGAAGGGGAGAGAATGGTGGCTTCATCAGGATAGTCCTCCGTTGAAAGTGTCGTTGTGCTCGTCGTGCTCATCGTGTAGAGCTTCGGCTCTGTGCGCATGGTCCTGGTCCGATGCTTCGTGGCGCTCGTCCGCAAGTTCGTGTTCGTCATACGTATGCACCTCCATCTCGCGCAACAGCTCAGCAAGGCCCACCATTTACAAACCCACTGTTGGTTTTAGCGCAAACGACGCGTTCAGTAGCCACAGCCCTAAAAGCAATAGCAGGGTGCCGCCAAACGCAGCCACACCACCGGCCGCCAGCGTCCACAGCGGTGACTGGTGAGCGACGACCACACTCGCCCAGTTTCGTGCCTTCGTCGCAAAAATGGCCAAGACAACAACGGTAATCGCAGTCCCTACGGACATGGCCATCACGGCAAACGCGCCATGCCAAGTCAACTCCATTACTGCGGCAAGAATCAGCACCAACACTGCACCGCTGCACGGGCGCAGTCCAATGGCCAAAACCACACCAGCCACCGCATGCCGACTGTCAACGGTGTCAATTTCGACCACGCTGGGCAGATGCCGGCAGCCGCAACCCGCCCCGTGCACATGATCGGCATGCTCGTGGTGGACATGGCCGGTTTCGTGCCGCAACTGGCGTACACTATGAGCCATAGTGGCTGCGGCGCGTGCCAGCAAATACAGTCCAACGATTGCTAGTAGAGAGAAGCTGACTCGCGTGACCCACAGTGAAGCTGTTTCAGTCTCCCGCGGTAGCCAACCGGCAAAACCGATCAGGCCGTATACCAGCAACAGCGCGGTCACGCCTTGCAGGAGCGCAGCAGCGGTTCCCATGGCAATACCACGATTCAAGCGGCTTCGGTGGGTCAACAGGTAGGTCGTCAACACGACCTTGCCATGCCCAGGCCCTGCAGCATGCAAGACGCCGTAAAGAAAGCTCATCAGCACCAAAACCCAACCGACACTATCCTTGCCGCGTAGCTCTCGCAACTCCCTCGTCAGCGCGCGGTGGAACTCGCGCTGCTTTGACCAGACCCAGGCCGCTGCCTGATCCCAGACGTCAACTGCCCGCTCGGTGTCAGCGTGGTTACCATCCCTGGACAGCTCGGTGGTGGTCCGCTCACCTGGTAATAGAGCTGTTGCATGCGATTCGGACAAGAGAGCGATGGCCCCCATCCACGCGAGAAAAAAAAATGTAAAGCAACTCACTCGCATCGAATGGTCACCGTTTCAGCAAACTGAATGCCGAGACCATCCCCACCGCTCTCATTTATTCCGAGCGAGGCCGCGTAGGCGACCAGGGCCGCATCCGGTTTTGGCGGCTCAAGGCGGTATCGACACGCTGGGGGCGCGTCTCTCAGCACGATGGCTGGGCTCTCCTCGGCATGCAGCATCTCGAAATAGTAGGTCGGCTCCGCGATCCGAAAGACGATATCGCTTTGCCTTGGGTCAAATGGTGCTTTCAACGCCAGGCTGAATTCGATCTCGATCCGATGGTCCCACACACCAATCCGAGCGTGCTTGGCATCTCCAAACTCAGCCTTAACACCCTGCTGCTCAATCTGCAGAAAGTAGCGATGTCGCCCGATGTTCCTCAAGGTCTTCTCAAGTACCACCTGCAGGTCCTTCCCGGTCGCGGTGGTGTCGTCGAGCAACAACACCGAGTAGTAATCATCGAATAACCAGCGCAGTTTCACACCGCTGATCAGTCCCTTTGGATTGAACTGCCACTCGGTGAAGACATCGATCCAATGGTGGGGATGGGCCTGTGTCCCGGGCGCGAAACACATCGCAATCGTCAATACAGCCATACGCCAATGTCTTGTGAACGACCAGCTCATGCGCGCCAGAGTGGATCTAGCGTAACCAGTGTTCGCAAAGCGGAGTCAGGGGCAAGTTCCGGTGAACGATGCACGGCACCGAACGCATCACAGCCCTGCCACAGCGCGCCCTTGAGCAGTACGATCTCCCCCGGGACTGCCTGAATAAAGGCGCTTTCTCCCATCCGGCCAGAGTGAAGATCGCGACGATCGACATCCTGGTCGTCAAGCCATTGCGTACCCGGGCCCTGGTAGGTACAGACGAGCCGGATGCTTGTGCGGTCAACATGCCAGCCAGGGCACATGGCGTACCCCACTCGTGCGAGACGAAGACCGACTTCGGAGCACCCCATCAGCTCGAAGACGATCTCGCGCAACAATGACAAATCGTCGATCAATGGCGCCCGTCCTGGTCCGGCTGGTAGACAATCGAGCTTTGGCTTGGCGGCTGAGGACAAGGCTTCAACTACCTGCAACTCCCCTGTCTGATGCAGCTCAGACAGGTAAGCCCCAATGGCGGGATCGATCTCCCGTTGCCAGGTACAAACCTGCATCCCGGGATCGAAGATCTCGACCAGATCGGCGAGTTCCGGAACCCGCCGCCAAGTCGGCATCGCGGGGGTCACGTCGGAAGCGACATTGGGTTCGGCCATGACTCAGCAATCCAGGCAGAATAGCACGCGGGTCTGGCCGGAGCCCGCGATCGACGGAGAACGATGCACCAGGCCGTGCCCCGTGTTGCCGGGGTAGGCGTCGCCTTTCATGATAGCCGCCCAGAAGGGCTCGAACTGCGATGGCTCACCGAAGCGAATGATATCGTCATTGGGCGCCCCCGTACTTTGTGCCAAGCGATCGACCTGATCATTGGCCAACCATTCTGTACCAGGCCCCCGATAGGTACATAGCAATCGCAACTGTGTGTAGTCGACATGAAAGCGACGACAATCGTCATCATCGGTAGTCACCAGACGCAATGCCACATCGCGATTCTCACTGATACTGAAATAAAGATCCGCCAGCCGACGCAGGTCGACATGCCAATTTTTGAAAGCCAATGGATCAAGGCCTTGCTGCTGCAACAGCGTGCTGACGTCATCGTCGAACGAATTCAACGACGTCGGACAACGTACATCTGGGAGGTCTGATGGGTGGAGGGATGATAGTTCTCGGATAACTGCCGGTTGGACAGGGCGTTGCCACAGGCAAAGATTCACGCTGGGATCAAGTACCTGGCGCATCACATCGGGGCTATCACCGATGATATGGGATGTCACGCCGGGTGCAGAAGTCGTGGATTCTTGGGGAGTCAGGATCTGGTGCATATTACAGATACTCGTTCGCTCCTAGATATAAATGTTATATTATAACGATATGTTATAACATATCATTAAAAACACAAGCCTCCATCATACGCTAGGCGTTATCTGAGACGAAATCTCACCTCAAGTGCTGGAGTAGAGCATTGGTGTTGAGTAGAAAACTACGTAGCGGCGCAATTGCGGCAATGTTGGCTATCCCAGCGACGGCTACCACAGACGACAGCGTGGATAAGGCCAAAGTTAGTCGCGTGTTCGAGCAACTGAAGGCCGAAAACAAGCTGAAGATCAAGACCCTCGAACCAAGGCGTAAGGCCGCAGGTCACCGAGATATACCGGTGCAATAATTCCGTCATTACTTAATTCTTCGGATTCTCCTCCGTTTCGACCGGTCCGTGGTCGTCGCAATGGTCGCCGTGGGGGCGATGGAGTCGGCCATTGACGATGTAGTCGGTATGGTCGCCGTGAGGAACAGCCTCATGTCCGCAGCCAGGTCCGTGGACGTGGGCATCATCATGTTTGACCGGCTGGCATTGGTCTGGGTTTTTTTCAGTGATCTCCAAGCGATGTTCATCATAGTGGTCGCCATGTTTGTGGTGCATGTGACCATCATGCAGGTAGTCGGTGTGGTCTCCATGTTTGATCTTGGTGTGACCACAGTGCTCACCGTGCTCATGATCGTGGTTTTCATGTGTTTCACATTTTTCGTTAGCCATGATCCGCTCCTTCCGCTTTTTCACCATTCAATATGAATATAGCGCTCTTAAGTGATTTTTCCGGAATATCCCATGTAGTCGGTACCTCCAATCACGGTTACTGGCACCCAGACGAGGTTATCTGTCATGCGGTGTAATCGTACAATCTGCCCGACCTTACTTGGCGATAGATATAGGCAGTCAGTTTTGCCCGCAACTCCAAAATTGACCTCTTGGTAGCGAACTTCCGTATGAAGTTGTTTACAGAAATTCCACCGGTATACGAGAGGGTCTGCTTTTAGCAGCCGAATCCGGCTACCCTAATCATGCCATACCCAACAACTCAATCATCAGGGGATCCATATCATACAGGAATCGCTGACACCCAAAGATCCCTCAACAGAGATCGCTTCTACAGATCCCGCACCAGTCGAACATAATTATAGATCCGCACGGCATCTCCTTGCGGACTCATATCGAAATAGTAACCGTCATTCACATAGCTATACCGTCTGAAGTCCGCCTCCTTGCTGTCACTGCGCTGCGCCCCTGCGCCGTGAACATCCATCCAAGTCGAGTTCATGTAGCCCATGGCTCGACCGAAGCAGATATAGACCGCGGAGCTTCCCGATCCGTCGGAACGGATATGGGTGGTACCGGTCCAGAACCAGGGATAGTCCGACTCACCCCCTTCATTTACGATCGATGTGATGTTGAACAGCGGATCGATGGCCGCACTGCCGGTTGCACCCGGGGCCCGCGAGTAGTCGAGTAGGCTCTGCATCTCCTTCGCGTTCGGCAGCCGCCAATCACTGTAGCCCAGATGATCCTCTGCGTTCTTCTGCTCGACCCATGCCAGGGCATCCGTCCAGGCCATTCCGCTGCCGCTGTCGTCCTGGGACCACATCAGGCCGGTTGCGTTATCGCTGATCGTACCGTCACCGTTGTCGGTGAAATCATTGACGCCATAGGCCGTGTTGCCGCGCACCAAGTAGACGTAGTTGGTTTTGACGACCCCTCCGCTACCGCTGGGGTAGCCCTTGATTCTGCCATCTGCGAGGTTGAGACCAAAGGTCGCCTGCTGACTGTCGAAGACGTAGTCCACATAGCGATTGCTGGACCAGAACTGGGCATCGATCACACGCTCGCCGGCCGCCGTATCGCCATAGGCGAATTCGAAATAGTCTGTATCGATAAACGGGATCAGCTGGCTGGTATCATCGCTCATTGGATCAGTGCCGTTGAAGTTCATCAATGAATAGAGCTCTTTCATCGTCGGCAGGCGCCAATCGCTGTAGCCGCCGTAGACCTGCGTGTTGCGTGTCCCGGGATAGCTCTGGGCCTCATCGAAGGTCAGCTTGTCATCTGCATCGATATCACCATCCCCATCCAGGTCCGCTGTTTGCGTCCAGGTAAGACCGGTGACCTTATCATAGACGGTCAAGCCATCGTCGCTGTGACTGTAGCTCGGCTGGTTGCCATCGAATTGGGCATCCTGGCCATGGAATGTATCGCCCTCGCTTGGTGTGGCGATCTCGCTGCTGTTGTCGAAGAACCGCTGCTGGCCCGTATCGACAATCGGGTAGTCCAACGAATTGGTCTCACCATCGGTTACCGTAACCGTAGTGGTCTCTGCATCCATTTTGCCGGCATCGTCGGTGACTTGCAGCGCGATCGTGAAAATCCCCGCTTCAGTCGCTGAAAAGTCAGCGGTGATACCCGTGGCATCGTCATACTCACCGTCATTATCCAGATCCCAGGCATAGCTGGCGATCCAGCCGTCGCTGTCCCGTGATGCCGAGCCATCCAGGGCGATCATGGTACTCAGCTGCGCACTATAGGGTCCACCGGCATCGGCTTCAGGCGACAGATTCGTGGTCTCATCGTCCAGCGGCGTGCCATCAAAACCCGGGGAGTCGGCGCTGTAACGCTCTACCCTGAATACCGCCCCGCTGATTTGATAATCCCAGACAGTCTCACCCGCTGAGGTGACCTCGAAGAAATAACCATCGGGCCCGTCGCAGATCAAGGTGTTGCCGTTGGCGAGGCGCTGCTGGCCGGAGATATTCATGGCATAGAAATCGGTGGGCGTTTCAGCCGTATAGCTCCATACCGCCTCATCGGGTCCATAGGCCGCACCCGCGACATGGCCATAGCTGCCATCCTCTTCCAGGGGGGGTGTGATCTCTTCGATGGATGAGTAGTCGCCCTCGGGACGCCCGCCTCCGTTATTGAAGATCAACAGATTCCCCTCGCCGGGATAATCCGTTTCGATCCACTCGGCATCGTGGGGAACGAAAAGTCGCTGGTCATCACTGTTCCCCGTGCCATAGGCCCGGGGATTTCCCCAACGATAGAGGAGATCGCCTCCCCTGCCGCTGTTGCCCCCCGTATGTCCCGCCGCCTCGGCGGTGGTGGTGCTGTGATCGATGATCCAGATCTCGCTGAAGTTGTGCACGGTGAGCAGGATCTGGTCGAGTTCGGCGTTGTAGTCGATGGCGTTGATATGGTGCCAATCGGCATTGCCGTTCATGGCATGGTTGAGGTCAATCAACTCCGGATGGTCGGCGACCACGCCATAGTTGGGTTTGCCGGGATCGTAGTCCTGCACCAGATGATCCCAACTCTGCCACTGCCAGACAATCTCTCCCGAGTCGGCGCCCGTGGGCCGGACCTCGATGACGCTGTCGGGCCAGAGCTCGCCCTCGGTCAGCAGCGACGGATCGCGGCCGGCGGCAATCGCCTCGGCTTCGCTCTTGAGTTGCCAGGCGACCATCAGCAGATTGCCGTTGGGCAGCATCTCGACGTCGTGATGCTGAAGATGGGTACCGCTGGAATAATGGTACTCCCAGGTCACCTCACCGTCCCAGTCGAGGGTCTGCACCACACCGCCCGCGCCCCCCGCATCGAATCGGCTGTTGCCGATGTTTCCGGTATGCAGCAGTTCACCCGCTTGCAACAGGTAGACCGCATTGCCCGGCGGATAGTCACTCGCCCAGGAGTGAACCACACTCCCCTCGTTGTCCATCAGGTAGGTGGTGGTTGAATCCAGGGAGGCAAACAGGTTGTAACCGTCCAGCGACAGGCCCTGCTGCTCAACCACACCACTCGCCTGACCATCACTGTCCGATGAACCGCCGCCACATCCCAGCAGAACAATTGACAGCAGAAGGGAGAGGTAATAACCGGCAAGCTTCTCTCTGTGCATCTCCATACTAACCACCTCGCAGCCTTTATACCGATCCCATGCGTAGACCCTTTTTGTTAACGCCGGCCGCCCGGTCGTCCTGTCCTCTCATGCCAAAGACGATAGGCCTCAAGCTGTTCGATCTGTGTTTCGCTCAGCACGGCAGAGAGCCGCTCGAGGGTCTCCGCGCGATGCTGATCCATTTCGTCGTGGTGGCGCTTGTGCAGCAACAGGCGGCTCTGAAATCGTTCTTCCAGAATTGTCTGCAGGGTGGCCGACTGCTCATCGCTAAGCTCCAGCTGCCGCTGCAGAGACTCGCTATCGGATCCACTGCATGCGCCGCCAAACGGCGGCATGGCAGTGGCCGAACTCGCCGTGAAAATAAATAAAACCAGAGATGCGAACAGTGTTTTATTCTTCATCTATCACTCCAGGATCAGGTGTATTGTTGAACTACATCGAGCCGATCAACCAGGCCCGTTCAATTTCGAGTCTAAGCAGCGATATCGCAGGGATAGAGGAGAAAGTGTGGAGAAATTGTAGAGATGTGGCCAGGTCTAACGATGACAGCTATAGGGCCAGATCATGCGTGTATCAGGCGGATACAACTCGCCGTTTTCCAACAGGTAGGAGATGGGGACAGCCTTCTCCTGCTTTGGCAGCGTCGCCATGCTCTGTGAATCGACAGGCATGGACTTCCGAAACAGCGCATTCGGATCCATCCAGTGCGCCTCGTAGGGAATCACCATGGTACCGTTGTCGTAATAGTTCTCGTTGCTGGTGTAGAGGATGTCGAAGTGGAGCACCGGACGGCGGGATTTCCTGCAGATCTCGTGTTTCAGCTCGCAGCTCAAGACCCCGGTATTGCCGGTGGGACCGATGATATCGCCCATCTTCAGGCGCTGTCCCACCTCGACCTCGGGCATGCGTTGGAAATGGGTGTAGCGACTGTAGAGATGGAGTGGTAAACCACTCTCCTCCGGCGTATGCCGCATCACCACTTCGATACCGCGGGGACTGCGTTTACCCTCGTAGACCGCGATCACCTCGCCATCCATCACCGCGTGGATGGGTGTACCGAACGGAGCGGGGATATCGACACCGCCGTGGTAGGCCTGCTTGGGGCGCAGACGGGAGTAGTCCATGGCATACCAGTGATCGATTCCACGGCATGTGACATCCTTATCCCACACGGGATAGAGACCGGTTTCGATCAGGCCGCGATCTTTCAGATCCTGCACATTGTCATGACGCCCGCGGCGTATGGCACTGATGGAGACCGGGTCAGGCAGTTCGATGCCGCTCTCGGGATCAGGCACTTTCTCACCAAGCCGTAGCTGCAGTTCATAAAAGGAAATGGCGCCGTCTCCATCCAGATCGACCTTGTCGAATATCCGCTTTTTGCGCCACTCCTCCCGGCTGATGCTTGCATCGCCGTTACGATCCAGTTTTGACATGATTCCCGCGGCTGTCTTTTGCGCGCAAACTTCCGCCGAGAGTGCGGTGAGAACAGATACAAAAAGTAGCCTGAATGCAGTGGAAGGATTACACCTCACAGTAGTCTTGCGTCCCATCAGCTATCACCCCAGAACCTGTTTGCCTTCTTGAGAATAAGGCTCAGGACATTGGAGCTGCCCGGAAAGTCCCTGTCCAGATCGGCGCACGCCAAAAAACAGCTCCCTGTCGCGTTCTGAATATTGGTGAATCCAGCGTTTCAGCCCTCTCACTCTTGCGGACTGACCGAAGCCTTGCTCCGCTCCATGGCCTGCTGTGCCAGGTAGCTTTCGCCGAAGCGTTTCACATTGTCGCTCTCACTGTCGAACTGACCGAAGTGGCGCTCTTCATCCATGACCAGATCCTCGAACAACTTTTTGGTTGCGGAGTCCGCATGGCTGGCGCACTCGAGAGCGAATCCGTTATACATTTTGATCGCAGACTGCTCGGAGTTGTCGGCCCATTCCAACATCGCCTTGACATCATGGATCGGCTCCACTTTTTCAGCCGCTTGCAGGACCACATCCCCCTTGAGAAAAAGAATCCGGTCGGCGAGGCGCTCGATGTGCATCATCTCTTCGATGGCAGTGCGTTTGAACAGGGCCGACAGCAGTTCGATGCCTTGGTCATCGCAGTGGAAGTGGAAGTACATATATTGATGAACCGCCGTCAGTTCATCGGCTACCGCTTGATTCAACAGTTCGATGCTCTTTTCGTACATTTTGATTTTACATCCTTCAAGAATAATTCTAGTCAGAGGAGAGAATACAACATCTGCTCCAGGATGGTATGCCCACGGTGGCTTTTCACCATAATTGTCGGGGCCAAGCCCTACCCTGCCCATTCAAACTAGGCATAGCGTGCGGCTCGCCGTACCCTATGCCCAACACCCCCCGACGACGACGCTTACACCACCGAACGACCAAACAAACAACAGAGACAAAAAATGACTGAGGGGATTAATTTATCGATAATTACTATCACTATATTAATTATTAACGATTTTAACAATCACAAGTCCTGCGCTAGAGTGTTGGGTAGCAGAGAGGAGCCAAACACTGACAGCACAGCTGCAAAGCGTCCGCCATATCGCTGTCGGGATTGGGTTCAAATCTGGTCCAATCATCCGCAGGCTTGCGCTTTTGGCCAGCCTGATCACAGCAATCTCGGTCGTGCCGGAGGGTTGGGCCGGCACACTCAACGCGTTCAGCGAGGCCTACCTGACGGTCTTCGTTATTGGCGCCACCCTCTACAGTGCCGTACCGGCTATTCCGGTGGCTTATGCCAGATACATTGTTACGGAATGAGTGTTTAAAGGGTAAGCAATGAGCAATAACGAAAACATTTTTATCAGAGCCATGAAAAAGGGCGACATCGATTCAGTCAATGCAATCATCGAGGCCTGTGTCATGGGCTGGGATCTGCCTGAACGGGTAAAACGCCTCTCCCTCGGCAGTTACCGCTACACAGAACATGACCTGGACCATCTAACGGCCGTGGTTGCAGTGATGACAGGGAATGGGATTGTTGGGATCGCCACCTGGAATTTCACAGCTGCCGAGGATCTTCCGAAAAATCAGCACGGGATGCAGCTCCATGGACTCTATGTCGCACCACGACATCAAAGGCGCGGAGTCGGAAGCCGCCTGATCAACTGCGCGCTGGAAGCTGCGCGAGAGCAAGGGATGGAGGGTTTGACGGTAAAGGCGCAGAGTGACGCAACAGGTTATTTTCAGTCACGGGGATTCACCAACCTGCCGGTTGAAAACGAGGAAAGGGATTATCCCCACAGATTGTGGTTAGCGGTATAACGCCTTTTTAACTCTCTGCTTGGTAATGGCACTTCAGATGGAAGCTTAAACGACTCACCGCTTTCACTTCGAGTGCATCGTCAATAATGTAAGGTCCTGGTCCTTTCCCAATGGTTACTGGATTTTTACGATTTTACAGTTGTTTACAATTCGGGGACCGTCGATTTACAGATCCTGATCCAGCACGTCAATCCGCTCGATACAACGCAACTTATGTGACGGTTAGTTTTTGATTCATTTTACTTTTTTTGCAACCACGGGGCCCCGAAAGATCATCCCAACCCTACGCCCAGCCACTGACCGACCGCAGTCGGGACTGCCAAGCCCAACCTTTTCGCATTCCGGACACCGGCGATCATCAAAACCGCTAAAGATTGTGACTTTCCTGGCGATATACCTGTAACAAAAATTTTGTCGATAACAGTAACGACCACTCTGATGCAAACGAAAAGAATACAATCAGAAGGGACGAACAACACCGGGCAGGGATCCAACGCTTCAATCGAGTTTCTTCAACGTGTCGAGCGCCAGCGCCTCGACAGCGAGTGCCTGTGCCCGCTCGATCTCAGGGCGCATGTAGAACATCCATGTAAACGCTTTTCCTATCGCGGCCGCACCCTGTGGCTCGATACGGAGGCGCACCGGCTTTTCCTTGACGGCTTGAGGAAAAATGCGGGGGTGTTTACCGTTGAGACCTATGAAACCATTCTCAGGCGCTATGTCGGCGAAATAACGGAATCAAACCACATAGGCAGCTTGAAAAAGTATAACGACACAACCGGCGTATCTCAATCTACTGCCCAGGGAGCAATTGGCTCCAGCTCCGCTTCTGCTGCGGATCGGCCCGGTTACAATCGTGCAATCGACCTCTCCTATTTCGAAAAAAGGATCTATGACCGATATAAAATCACCCTGAACATGGATTTGATCTGGAATGGCCAGACCTACGCCGCTGAAACCCGTGACATCTCCCAATCGGGTTTGCAACTCCGTTTGAAGACACCCATTGACGTTTCAGAGAGTGACCTGGTGCGGGTCGATGTCATGCCCTCGGTCTGGCGCCAGCTTGACCATCCAGAGATCAATTACCGCGTTGTGCGGATTCGGCGCCTGTTGAACGATACCCTTCTGGCGCTGCAGTGTGTTGAGAGTGAAGCGAAGGATGGGCTGGCGGTTATATCAGAACACATCAAGGGTTCTGCGCAGACGGCCATGTCTGAACAGACCGACCCGGAAGATGCCCTGCTCACGGCACAGGCATTGCTGGCGGAACGTTTCTATATGCGATCCACATCCATAATGCCCTTCTTCATATTTGATAGCCAGGACGGCGAATCGCCTCTGCGTATCATTTTTGGCAATCAGGTTAATCTGCGCTCCCTGAACGCATTCAACAACGCTCAGGGCGTGTTCGATTTCACTACCCTGGTCACAGCCAAACGTATAAAGCTATTGACCAGGCTGGCAATAAGGGACAGCAAGGCAGACACCCTGATCGCGGTCTATCGTTCCCCGGATCATGAGAAACCGAAGATCGTAGCCGATCTTGAGTGCACGAGCCATAGACAGTGGTGTCAACTCCTGAAGCGATACATGTATCAGCCGTTTTTCCGTGTATTCAAGATTGTTGCACGGGTAGCCAACAGGCCTGTGGAGATGCGAATCGATGAGGCACTGGCACCGCTTCCCGATGAGAGTGACAAATTCGTCCGCAAGCTGCTCATGGATGCCATATCGCTGTCATTCGTCGGCGCCATGATCGACGTAACTGACCAGGTTCACAAATGGCGCCATGGCGACTGCAACTCTGAACAGAACACATTTGAGAACCCGACCATCTATAGCGAATACCAGCACTCCCTAACACCTCCTCAAATGGTGCCCATCCACTATATCCAGGAAAAGCGAAGCGAAGACCGCTACCTGGGACAGATGCAGGTCGAGGTCGATATTAATGGACAACGCTATCCCGGCAAGACCCGTGATGTATCGGCTCATGGATTGTCTGTTGAAATCGCAGACTCGAATTTCTCTCATGTCGGCAAGGGTAAGGCTAAGGTGACCTTTACGAAACTTGAGGCGCGAAGCTCGAGCATGAGCCGTATTAAAGGCACCTTTCGCAAGGTTCCGGCTGAAATTGTCGGCGGGGCGGCGACCGGGGAACAAGTGTTGCGCCTCAAAATCAGCGATACCCCGAAAGGCAACCAGTTTTCCCATGCGTTTTCCGGTTTCTTGGCCAAACGTCAATCAGACCTGCGTCTGGAAACCTCGCATACACTACGTGCCGTCACCTCACGCCTCTACTCATCGATCTTCATCGAAAGCACCGCGACCCTACCCCTCTTCATCTATTGCAGATCACAGAACGACTGGACCTTCAGACTGGGTATCACTTCCTCTCCCTCTCCCCTGGTTGACTATTTCGAGGTCGCTGACGGCGAGTTCGATTTCAGTGTAATGACCATGAATGGCCGCTTGCAGTGGATAATGCAGAAGGTGATCGAATCCGGTTCGGCTGAGATCATCCTTTACCTCAGTAAAGAACGTCGTGGAGACGCGGCTGAGTTCAAAATCGACTCTCTGGTCGACTTTGAAATCGACGATGAATCACAACGATCTGATTTCGTGCGCCGCGCCATGGAGCACGACTTTCGTTGCGTCAAGCTGATCGTGAATCAACCGGATGTACCGCCGAAGGCCGAGATCGAACAGGCAATCGACCGGCTGGTAAAACTCTCCCCGGGCAGGAGCAAACGCCTGAAGACCGAGTTCGAAAACCTGATTGCCATCGGTGATGCAGTGGATATCACCGGACTGGTGGAGGACGTATGGACCGATGGGCCTTCCCAAAGTGACGCTGAAGAGATCATCGGATTAGATGAAAAGTATGGCATCAGCGAATAGAGACAACCCAGGTCGACGCCACGATTCAAGCCATCGATGAAATCGCCGTTTATCCTGCACCGCATGGTGTCCGCATCGGCGTAAAACAGGCCCAGGCGATCTGGTGGCAGCTGTGTATATTGATTGTTTCAATCCTCAGCATCGCAGGATAAAAGCCCGGATATCCACTCCCGTATAACGGCCACCGCCTGGGTATCGACCTCGCCGCTGCCCAGAGGCGGCATGCGTGTCTCACCCATGGTCTCCATGCGCAGTACCAGTATGGAGTTGTCCGGATCACCCGGTTTCAGCAGCACCGGATTGTTCAGCCCGAGATCACCTGTCAGGGGCGCTTGGTTACAGAGACCGGTAGCGGCAAGGCTCGCGCTCATGCGCATGTCGAGATCGCCCCCACCGGTACCGCCGGGCTGGTGGCACATGGCGCAGTTGCTGTGGAGATAGCTGCGTGCGCGACGCTCCGCCGCATAGGCCGTGTCGTCAATGGCGTAGAAGACCGTCGATTTCTGGGTGTCGCTGAGCGGGTCGGCCAGGAGGCCGATGGCCTCGTAGGTGATCAACTGGTTTGCGCTTTGCGCGGGATAGGGAAAGTCCCGATTCAGCTGACCCAGCTCCGGTCCCAGCGCGACACCGGCGATGCCGGTATGGCAAAGCAGACACTCTGCGGAACTGGGGTAGTGCCAGGTCTGGTTGGCGAACGCTTTGTCCTTGGCGGAATCGAGCAGAACCGCATCGGTCAGGGTATCGTTCCACTCATAGCTGTAGCCGCGCCAGCCGCTGTTGGCGTGGCGCATCAGCAGACGGGTCTCGATCAGCTCGCCGTCGAGCCGAAAGTGTTTACCCAGCACGCTGCCGGGAGGAAAGACAAAGCGTCCCTCGGCATCGATGGAGATGGTGCCGCCATCGGGTAACGCCATGAAGCGCTCCTTGTCGGCGAAATCCGACCACAACAGCGCATTGATGTTGTAGGGGATGACATTGTCGGAGAAGCGCTCCACATCGCCGGGCTGGAAGCAGCCCCAGGCGGAGAGCAGGGTCGGTACCGCCCCGCTGCCCGAGGTCACAGCGGTCAGTTTGTGGATGCTGCCCCCCAGGTGCAGCACATAGAGCTCACCGGACTGATCTTCAGCGAAAGAGACGATATTGAGATCGCTGTCCAGGAGTTCCTCGGCGCGATAACCGCCGCTGCCATCATCCACCAATCCCCAGATCACACCGGAACCGTAATCACTGAAGAGATAGCGCCCCGCCAACTGATTCAGCGCGTTGCCTCGGTAGACATAACCGCCGGTGATCGAGATCCCCTGACTGTGGTCATACTCCGCCACCGGCAGCGTCAGTCCCGTCGAATCGCAATTGGCGGAGGCGGGATAGCACTGGTTCCCCTCCATCAGGTTCCAGCCGTAGTTGCCGCCACGGCTGATGATGTCCACCTCCTCGTAGGCGTTCTGTCCCACATCCCCCAACCAGAGATCCCCCACCTGCCGGTCGAAGCTCCAACGCCAGGGATTGCGCAGACCATAGGCGTAGATCTCCGCCGCGCCACCCCCCGAAACGAAGGGATTATCGGCAGGTATGGTATAACCGCCGAGGCCGTCGCCCACATCGATGCGCAGCAGCGAACCCAACAGGGTTGCCGTATTCTGGCCATGACCTAGGGGATCGCCGCCCGAACCGCCGTCACCCAGCCCGATATAGAGCAGGCCATCGGGACCGAAAGCGATATGTCCTCCGTTGTGGTTGCTGTAGGGCTGGGATACCGTCAACAGGATCTGCTCCGAACCGGGATCAAGGGTCTGGGTGGCGCTGTCGAGCGTGAAGCGCGAGATACGCGACTCCAAGCCGCCGGCAGGAGAGGCGGTATAGGAGAGATAGACGAAGCCATTGTCGGCATAGTCGGGATGGAAGGCCATCCCCAAGAGCCCCTTCTCGCCACCGTAGTCGACCCGATCGCTGATATCGATGAAGGTTTGGGTATTGCTCACCCCGGGATCGTTGTCGAAACGAATGACCTGGCCCGTCTGCCGCAATGCATACCACAGACTGTTATCCCCCGGCACCTGGAACAGCCCCACGAGCGGACCCAGTGACGGCAGCGAGGGATAGGGTGTGGAGAGCTGGATACCTGTCGCGGTCCCTGCATCCGCAGGCGCAACGCACTGATCCTGATTGATCGGCAGGGCAGTGAGGCCTGACGGACCCGCAGCCCTGGTGTTGACAGTCACCCGCAACAGATCGCTTTCAGACAGACCTTGATCGCTCACCTCCAGCATCAGCCGGTAGCTGCCGTTGGCGGGAAATCCGATCTCCGGCGACGCGGCAGACGGATCCGAAAAGCCGACGGTAGCCGGTCCGCCAAGTTGACTCCAGGCATAGCTCACCTGATTCGACGGCGGCATACCGTCGACAAGCACGCTCGGATTGGGGGTCAAGGTATCGGGCAGGGAGAGGGTGCGGGCGGTTCCGGCATCGACCTGAAGACCCGTGGCCGGGGCAGAATCCCCACCGCCTCCGCCGCCGCAACCGCCGATCCATCCCAGGACGGAAATCAACACGACAAGCGCAAACCGTTCATTATGGACTGGCATAGTGCTCATCCCCTCCTTGAGCCGATCTCGAACGATATCCCTGGATCCACCATTCGCCAGAGGCCGGCGTATATCAATCTCTATTTGCAGAGATGTTGGCGTTGAAAGCTATCGACAAGCCTTAATCCAATATTGCCTAAAATCGACAGATGCGGAAGTGGCAAGGTCGCGACAGCCGGTGTACTGGATCACATATTGGCCCGGTATTTGGTAATCCGGGGACCACTCACCGGCAGCTAGCAACGGCATGGGCAGAGTCTGCCGGTTAGCTTTTTCCCGTCTCTCGTTTGCGCTGGCTTGCCGCCGGTTTTGCAATAGCCTGGGATTCGATGGTGGAGATATCCATTGGAGGTGAGAGGAAGTGTCCTTGAACATAGTTCACCCCCGACTCGTAGAGGAATTGGAGGATTTCTGCATTTTCAACATATTCTGCGATGGTTTTCTTACCCAGAGAGTGGGCGATATCGTTGATCGAATGAACAATGGCGCGATCGCCTGGATCCTGCGCCACTCCCCTGACAAAGAGACCGTCGATCTTTATGAAATCCACCGGAAGATTCTTTAAATGGGCAAATGAAGAGAAACCACTGCCGAAGTCGTCCAGTGCAAAACGGCAGCCAAGTGCACTCAACCTGGCGATCAGTTCATTGGCGGAGACAAGGTTGGATACCGCCGAGGTCTCGGTGATCTCGAAAATCACTTTACTCGGATCAATACCGAGATTGACAACAAGTTCCTCGATGTCCTCGATCATTCCCTTATTGGCGATGGACTGCCCCGAGAGATTGATGGTGAATATTCCCGTGAACCCCCCGTGCTGCAACATTGCCAGCTTTTTCAGCGCGGCGTTGATCACCCAGTAGTCGATCTTATCCATCATGTTGAAGCGTTCAGCGGTGGGTAGGAAGGCGCCGGGAAACACCATTCCCCACACCGGATCGTCGAGGCGCAGCAATACCTCGTTGACCTGCGCCTCCGGGGGTACGACCGAGAGAAGCTGATGGTATATCGGCCCTTTATCCAGCAGCCTCAATGCAGACGGGATATACTCCACCGGGACAATGGGCTGATAGTGGAGTAGCAGGTGGTTTTGCTCCAGGGCGTTGTGCAGGCGTGACGACCAGCCCAAGTCCAGGTCCATCGCCTTTTTGCTGTCATTCTCCTGGATGAAGAGATGGGTTCTGTTTCGCCCCTCGCCTTTTGCAATATGGCAGGCGATGTCCGCATTGGCGAGAACCTCACTCGCCGATTCGGTATCCCGTTCGATCAAGGCGATGCCGATTGTACCGTTTATCCTGTACTGCTTGCCGTTATGGATAAACATATACTGGTCTAGCACCCTGCGGTAGTCGTCGGCAACTTGGTGCACGCTCTTTGTACAAACGTTGCGCAGGATCAAGGCGAATTCATCACCGCCCAAGCGGGCGAGCAGATCGGACTTTCTCAACCGCTTCGTCAGTTGTTGCGCCACCTCGACCAGCAATCGGTCACCCGCGGCATGGCCGGCGGTGTCGTTGATATATTTAAATCGATCGAGATCGACATAGAGCAGAGCGCTGCTCTCTCTGCTGCGCTTGATGCGTTCCGCCTCCTGGGTCAACTGTTCCTCGAAATATCGCCGGTTGTAAAGCTTGGTCAGGGCATCGTGACTGGCTTGCCAGCGCAACTCCCCTTCAAGCTGCTTACGTTCGGAGATGTCGCGAAAGGCGACCACGGAACCCTCGCGCTTCTCTTCTATGGTGAGGGGATAGACCGTGCATTCCACGGCTATTGCTCTCCCTGACTTATGCCAGAAGATGGTCTCCTGCGCCTCCATGGAATCGCCCATCGCATAGGTCTGCTGAAGAAGTGAGTGCTCTTCATCGATGAGGTTGCCTTCCGCATCGGTATAGTGAAACAGCGCCAATGCGGATCTACCGATCAGCCGTTCATCCGGCTCATAGCCCAGGATACGCCTGCATGCCGGATTGACGAATGATATGTGGCCCTCCGAATCCACCCCATAGACCCCATCGCCCACCGATCTGAGGATACCGCCGAGGCGTTCACGCTCCTTTTCAATCGCTTTGTGGGCACGGATGTGCCTGCTCATGGCGTCTATCCGGGTCAGGAAGAGATCATCACTTTCGTTCTTGAACATGCACTCCACCGCACCCGCTTCAAGGGATTGCTTGATCGCCTTGTCGAGATAGGTGCCGGTTATGATCGCGGTGGTGATAGTAGCCGTTGCTTCATGATCTCGCAGACGTTGACAGAGAACATCGCCGGTGGCATCCGGCATGAAGTAATCGATGATGGCGATGTCGAATTGGGACGCAACGGCTTTTTCAAACCCCTCTGCAACGGTAGCGGCAGTCTCGGCATGATAACCGTTTGCCATCAGCAGCCGTTGATACTTAACCCGTACCGTGCGTGAGTCATCGACAAACAACACCCGGATCGGCTGAACGATCGGCTTGGATCCCATGTGCCTGGGACGCCTGTTGCTGGCATCGACAAGCAGTCGCGAAAGCAGGTCTGTCGATTCCCTGTAATTCGTCCAGAGGAGAAAGGCTGTATTGGGTCTTCGCTCCACCCAGTCATTAACGGTGGTATCCGATTCATGGGCAAAGGCCAGTACCGGGAGACTTGCATAGGTCTCTCGCTCCAGTATTGTAAAAAGCTCATCGGCGCCGGTGATGGTCTGATCAGGCCATCCCAATACTACCGCATCGAATGCGCCACCCTCTCCAGAACCGGGCCTGAAACGCATAAGTGCAGACGTGAAGTCGAGATCTGTCTCTACTTCATAGCCTGCCTTGATCAGGAAATTCCTTTCGATGTGCCGGACCGTGGCAGAAAGTTCGATCAGCAAAACTCGAGGCAAGACTGCTATCCCCAGGGAGACAAGAAGTTGTGAATTTAATTAAAGCCCTACTAATTGTGGTGATAACGGTAAGAGGCTGAAAAACTTTAGATCAGCATCGACAATCAGAGGCCCCAGCTGCCGGCGCAGACCTCCGCTTCCAGTTCGCGGAGTCGAATCAAATTCCTAATCAGCAGTCAGTGTTACCGTTATCCATAAACCTGCCTCGGCAGCCACAGCACCACTTCGGGAAAGATAATGCAGATCGCCAGTCCGACCGCCTGCAGCAGAAGAAACGGCAGGGAGGAGCGATAGATCTGTCCCATGGTCACCCCCGGGGGTGCAACGCTCTTGAGATAGAAGAGGGCGTAGCCGAAGGGCGGACTGATGAACGACATCTGCATGTTGACCATATAGACCACTCCAAACCAGAGGGGCAGATCCTCGGGACTGACGCCGGGCAGACCGAAGACGCCATCGAAGCTCATGGTCTTCATCAACGGGATGAAGATCGGCACCGCCAGCAGCAGGATCCCGACCCAGTCGAGGAACATGCCGAGGATGACCAGGATCACCATCATCAATATCAGCACCCCATAGGGACCCAGACCGGTACCGGCGATGGATTCGTTGACGAACTCCTGGCCGCCGTTGACCACGTAGAAGCCGACAAAGAGGGTGGCGCCGAAGATGATCCAGAGCACCATGCCGGTGACCCGCAGGGTGGTGATGGCGGCGGAGCGGATATTCTCTATGGTGAGGCGTCGATGCATGGCGGCCACCACCAGGGCGCCGAAGGTACCGACACCCGCGGCCTCCACCGGCGTCGCGATGCCGGCGAAGATAATGCCGAGCACCAGCGCGACCAGGATCAGCGGCGCGAACATGTTCCCCAGCAGGCGGATCTTCTCCCGCGTGCTGACCCGCTCCTCTTTGGGCAGCGGCGGCCCCCAGGTAGGCTTTATCGTGGTCATGGCAGCCACGTAGAGGATGTAGAGGCTGGAGAGAATCAGCCCGGGTATCACCGCGCCGATGAAGAGCTCACCCACCGACTGTTGCGCGATAACAGCGAACAGAATCGCCAGGATCGATGGAGGTATCAATATTCCCAGGGTGCCGCCGGCCAGGATCGAGCCACAGGCGATGGTTGGATGGTAGTTACGGCGAATCATGGCCGGGAGGGCGATCATGCCCATGGTCACCTCGGTGGCGCCGATGACGCCACACATGGCGGCCAGCAGGGTTGAGGCGATGATCGTGGAGATCGCCAGGCCACCCCGCAGCCCACCCAGGATTTTGTAGACCATGTCATAGAGCTCTTCGATGATCCCCGCCCGTTCCAGTACCGAGGCCATGAAGATAAACAGCGGGATCGCCGACAACTGGTAGTTGGTCATCAGCGGAAAGATCCTTGACGGCAGAATGTTCAACATCGCGGCGTCGCCGAACAGGAACAGAAACAGGCAGGCAAGACCGCCGGTGACGAAGGCCAGCGGCAGCCCGGCCATCAGCAACACCAGCAGCGAGCCGAACATAAGGACGGTCAGCCATACGATGTCTATCTCCAGTCCCATGGCGCTACCCCTCCGTTCTCACTTCCGCGTCCGGCGCCGCGTTGTCCGGATTGATCACAACCGTAATATCCTTGATCAATTGGGCGATTCCCTGGACCAGCAACAATAAAGCCCCCAGCGAAAGCGACAGCTTGATTGGCCAATAGTGGATTCCCCATTCGGAGATTGAGACTTCGTTGACCTCGTAGGAGTCGTAGAAAAAGGTCCAACCGGTGACTAGCAGGGTGAGCATAAAAATAAAGAAGAAGATCGAGGTGACGACATCCACCACCGCCTTGGCGCGGATCGACAGCTGATTGTAGATCACATCCACCCGCACGTGTGCTCCTTCACGCAGGACAAACCCGCCGGCGAGCAGATACTGCATGCCGAACATCAGGAACATGCTTTCATGGGCCCAGTTGGTGGGTGAATTGAAGACATAGCGGGCGATGACTTCGTAGTAGTAGACGAATACCGCGATCACCGACCAGTAGGCGACAAACTCACCCGCCATGCCGTTGATCCTGGAGATCACCCGGTTGATGAGAAAGGGTTCCCGCCCGCCCTGGGACTCCGCCTCCACACTGGGACAGTGAAAACCCTCATCCGGTTTAAACTCCTCGATACGGTTGCGCTCCCTGATCAGTTTCGGCATCCACAGGATGTCAATGAGCAGCAGCAGGAGCATGCTGCCGCCCAATAGCTGCGCAATCGAGTTCCAGCGTCCGCTTTCCTCTTGGGCCTTGCCGAGCGACGCCTCGGCAACGGTCATCTTCTCCCTCGCCTTGGTCAGCTTCTGTTGCGCGTTGCGACGGCCCTTCTCGACCGCCTTCTCCGCTCGCTGCAGTTTGAACTCGGCCAACTTGATGGTGTTTTGCGCCGCCGAAAGATTGTCTCGCGAGCCCCGCACCTCCACGTTGATCATCAACAGCGAAGTAAAAAGAGCGATGAAGACGAGGGCCCAGGCACTCTTCAGATAGAGCCGGTGCACACCGATGAAACCGCCGACTATGAGCAGGAAATAGCCCAGCGAAAGCGAGAGGGGTTGCGACGTCTCCTTGGCCGCACCGCGGCGATACAGGAGCATGGCGAACAGGGGAAAGAGGACCAGACCGCTCCAGTAGAGCCAGTGGGGCAGTACAAAACTGATCTCGGGCATGGGATTGGATCTCCCGGCAGCACCCTAGCCCAGGTGCAGCAGTCATTCTTCGTTGAGTTGTAGACCAGCCCGGAGCCCGCCCGAGGGCGGGCCCCGCCTGCCTATCGATCAAGCCTTCAGGCTATGCCCTTTTATCATCTCCTTATCCACATAACCCAGGGAACCGGACATCATGTATTCCAGCTGGATCTGGAATGCCTTGGCGGCGAATGCGTCCTTGTTCGCCCAGTTGTACCAGAGGGGAACCGAGAGCAGGGTGAAGGCCTCGACATCGTCCTCGGAGAGACGGGTGACTTCGGTGCCGGCCTCCTCGAACTTCTTCCAGGCCTTCTGGTCGGCGGCCTGGATCGCTGCATGATGCAGATCGGAGTAGGTGTGAACCTCCATCTCGACGAACTGCTTCATGTTGGCCGACAGCTTGCCCCAGGACTTCTGCGAGACCGTGAGATCCATCAGGTCGACGGGTTGATAGATCGACATGAACCCGGGGGGTCCCATGGAGATATACTTGGTCACCTGATGAAAACCGAGGGCGTGATTGATCGCCGGTCCCACGTAGTCGGCGACGTCGATGGTCCCCTTCTCCAGCGCGGGAAAGATCTCCGATCCGGGCAACAGCGTGGTCTTTGCCCCGGCTGCCTGAAACACCTCCGCCACCATGCCGCCGGGGAGGCGCATCTTGCGCCCGCGAAAATCGTCGATCGAGCGGATCGGCACCTTGGAGTGAATGATGTTGGGTCCGTGGTGAATCGGTCCGACAAAATGAAGTCCCATCTTGCCGAAGGCCTCCCGCGCCAATTCCAACCCGCCAAGACCGTAATAGAAGGTATCCCACTCATGGGGATTGCGCAGACCGAGCGGATAGGAGGAGAGAAAGACCGCAACCGGCATACGCCCGGCCCAATAGAGGGTGAAGGGATTCATGGCATCGAGCACTCCGTTCTTCACCGCATCGAAGAGCTGGAACTCACCCACCACATCCTTCGCACCGAAGGGTTTGAAGGCCAGTTCACCACCGGTCTTTTCCACGATGCCGTTGCACCAATCCTTGAACACCTCGAGACCGATACCACCCGGCCAGGAGGTCTGAATCTTCCAGGTGGTGGTTTCAGCTGCGACCGCATTACCAATAAAAGGTGCGCCGGTAATGGTAAGTGCGCCTGCGGCTGCCGAGCTTTTGAGAAATTGACGACGTTGCATATCTGTGGCGCTGTCAGGCACAACCCGATCCTGACTTTTTTCTGATTGACTCATGTAACCCTCCTCGTTAGTTATCACTCGCAATTATCGACTGGATAGGGACCACTCGAATCCTATGCCTTGGTTTTTATGCATGCTTAACCACAACCTCAGCCTAGCAGCAACGGTTGATATAGACCAGTTTCCACCAATAAGCTCATGTGTTTAAACTGGTGAGGTAGAGGCAAATCTTGAGAATACCCTTATAATCTACCTGCCAAGTCCCATCTTTACCGGTTGTGCGCTGCAGAAATGAACGATAAATCGAATACTCCCCCGTTCCAGGAAGGTTTCCTGATCACCCTGATAGTTCTCGCCATCGCGGGACTCGTCTGGTTGTTTCTCCCGTTCCTGCCGACACTCTTCTTTTCCCTTATCGTAGCTACGGCAACATACCAGCTATTTCTCAAGCTTCAGCACCGATGGAAGCTGAGCGATACCATCGCCGCCACGCTGATGAGCATCCTGATCTTCTTCACCGTTATCGCACCCATTACTTACCTGCTGATTGAGATCTCACTGCGCGCCAGCGAGCTGTACGGATCGGTGCAGGGCTGGGTCGATGCGCAGGATTCTGAGAGTTTGAAGAAGATCTACAGCGATACCGCGAAGAGACTGCCGTTCGATATCGGTGATCAGAGCGCCCTTCTCGCTCAACTGGACGCCAACCTCAACAAGCTAATCACGGTGGCGAAGAACACCATTGTGTTTCTGCTGCGCAGCATCCTCAGCAATACCGCGGGATTCCTTACCTTCGTATTTCTATCGGTTTTTGCGCTCTTCTTTTTCTATCGTGACGGGGATGATGTGGCACGTTACCTCAAGGTGTTGTCGCCGCTACCGAACCGCTACGATGAAATGTTAATGGTGCGCTTTAGCAGCCTGGCGACAGTGCTGACCATCAGCGTGGTCGTGGTCGCCGTATTGCAAGGATTGAGTTTCGGCATCCTGATGAGCTTCATGGGGCTGCCGGCGCTGTTTCTCGGCATCGGCATCGCGGTCACCTCCTTTATCCCGGTTGTGGGATCTGCATTGATCTGGATACCGGTAGCCATCTATCTCTATGTTCAGGGCGAGGTATGGCAGGCGATCCTGGTTACGGTGTGGGGGGCGGTGGTGATGGGGTTCGTCATCGACAATATCCTACGCCCGGTGATGATCCAAAAGATCTCCAAGGGCCTGCCCGACGGCGGCAACCTCGGGGCCCTCGATCATACCCTGCTGACCGTGCTCTCCACCCTGGCGGGCCTGATCCAGTTCGGCATCATAGGCATGCTGTTCGGCCCGGTCATCGCCGCCATGGCCATCGCCATTTTCGATGTCTACGAACAGATTCACGGCGACCGTCTCGATCGGGAAAACTCATAGGCCTTGTGCACGCTTCAGCTGACGAAAACCGCGAGATTCGAGAAGCCGCTTCCTGAACCATGCTACATTCGTCGGACCATCTGCCGCTACAATGGTAAGAACACCACTCGATCAGGAGTAGCCTAATGGACGTTTCCGGAGCCAGCTCACCAAGCGCCAGCATGCTCGCGAATATCGCAACCAGAACGGAAGTCAGTGTCGCTGTGCAAAAGAAAGAGATGGAGATCGAGAAACAGGCCGCGGCACAGCTCGTCGCCACTATTGAACAGAGCGCACCGAAGCCGAACGACGGCGGCTCGGTAGGGACCAATATCGACGTTATGGTCTGACGGACGCCAGCCTGCTCCTGATCCGGCGCAGCCGGTTGTAAACCTGGATTCCACCTCTCTCTTCAGATGCGTCAGGCATCCGTTCACGCTGTCCACGGAATACCCATTGGGTGTATTCTAACTCTATGCAATTAAGCGAAATCCCGACCCCCCTGATTGCCAGCTATACCGACTTCGGCACAACCGGCCCTTACCTCGGGCAGATGCATGCCGTCATTGCCACCCAGGCCCCAAGGGTACCCCGGATTACACTGATGGCGGATGCGCCGATGTTCGACCCTGTATCTGCGGGCATTCTCCTCTCTTACCTCTGTGATAACCTGCCAGACCAAACACTGATCCTGGCCGTGGTGGACCCGGGTGTGGGCGGAGAGCGCAGACCCCTCATGATAAGGGGTGCAAAGCTGCAGTTTGTCGGCCCCGACAACGGCCTCTTCGTCCCGGTCGTTCGTCGTTACGAAGACTGCCTAATCGAAGCCATTGACTGGCGCCCGTCCCGACTCTCCGACAGCTTTCACGGGCGGGATCTGTTTGCACCCGTGGCCGCCGCATTGGCCACCGGCAAAGCGGTCGCGGGAATCCCCGTCGAGCCCCGGGAACTGGCGGGATACGACTCAAACCACGACAGTAACCGGGTCATCTACATAGACGCCTACGGCAATGCAATGACGGGGATCGAAGCCGATGGTCTCAGCGACGAGCGGACAATTTCCGTCAACGGCAAGGCCCTGCGCTATGCACGGACATTTTCCGAGGTTCCCGCCGGTCAGCCATTTTGGTACCGCAACTCCAACGGATTGGTGGAGTTCGCGGTCAACCGGGGCAGCGTCTCCCGCTTGCTCAATCTCCGGCCGGGCATGCCCGTACAGTTTTAGACTTTTGCAACAACCGCCTTCGCGCACAGTGTCGCTGCCATACTTCACACACGCTCACTCTGCGTTTAGACAGGATGGATGAAGTAAAAATCTGGCATAGTCCCCGTACTTCACCCTAGACCTCGAGCACGCCGCCTTGAGGCTGGGACACGCAAAGTCCGGATCGACGTCCCGTATGCGCTTCGTCACCTTTGCCTCGATCAGCGGATCAGCATAGCTGTTACAGTTGTTCCCCTCATCCCAGCTTGCGTCGATAAACTCCCCGATATCGAATTCTCTGTTAAATTCCCAGGCCTTTACCACCTTGCCCGCTTTGAATGAATCGACAATCTGGATATCGCAGGTGACATAGGGCCTCTGCAACAGATTGGCGATCACACCTGTCAGGGGATCGTCCTGCTTGAGCAGCACTCTGTTCCAGAAACGCATGCCATTGAAATTTGCGACCAGGTCGGCATAGGAAAAGATGCCTGTGGTGCTGTAACCAAACAAGCCGGACTCTTTCTCTCTGCCCCAGGCAAGGGCGTCATAAAGACTCTTGTCGTCGAATGCCACCATCTCGAAATAGCGCCAGCCTTCGGCGAAGAAGTGTCCGAGCTTATCGACACCGATGAGCTCCCGTTCCACTTTCACCACGTCGCTCAGCTCCTTGAGATTCAGGGAGATCCCCTCGAGATAGTCGATATCGCGATAGATCGAGTCATTCAACGGCAGGGAGTAGCTCTTCCTGGCAAGCAGGCTGCGCAGCTGCACATCGATATGGTAACCCTTGAGCCCCCATGTCGCGGTATTGGATTCGAAGATCGCCTTTCTCAGTTCCCTGTATAGTACCTGTTCATCGCAATACTCCCCTTCCCGGTAGAGCTCGAGATCACCAACGCTATGTATGCTTATCCGTTTCCGGTTCGCTTCGTCAATGCCCCTCTTGATTCGTTGATTGAAAATCCGATTGATGGCCGCACGACTGTTTTCAAGCGCTACACTCCTTGTCGTCACGCTATCGATTTCCGCCGCGCAGACCACCGATGACGCAACCATCAATACCAGGATTTCAATCACACACCATCGACCCACACCGGCCAAATTCAACACAGCTAACATCTATTTTCCAAATCGTGATCAGCAAGACTGGAATTCTATCCTATCGGCGTTAAAGAGATCCCTCTACATTGGTCATCTTTTCCGCCGAACTGTTCAAGGGAAGCGGTGACCTTGCCGGCGACAATCCGGCTTGACTAGCCTGAGCGGTGTAGATACCTGACCGGCCGAGAAAATCAATGCCAGGCCGAAAAAAACCCACTTGAAAACATCGAGGGCAGCGCCAATCCCTATCGTGTGGATTGAAGATAGCAAGCCAGGACACCCGTGCAGCCTCCTAGGGATGATTCACGATCGACCGGATCTACTGACTGCATGCTGCGCTGACAGGAGTATCCAACTTTCAGTCTACTTCAACACCACGCCAACCTTTTTATCCGATACCACGGTCGCCTTGCCGCGCAAAGGCGGCGCTGTGCGGGTTTCCACCCTGTATTCGCCGGGCGCGAGATCGACGCCGTTGTCACCGATCGTACCGCTGGCGACGACCATGCCGTTGGTGTCGAGTACATCATAGGGTGCCTGCAGGGCATGGTTCATCGACCGCTTGAGGTCATCGGCACCGGCGGCGTCGTGGTAGTCGCCGTTGCCGAGGTCGGCCCAGTAGCGAAAACGCGACTTCAGCTCCTCATCGTCGATGGCGAAACCGACGATGTTGACGCGCACATCGACACCCTTGGCCTTCAATCCCTCGATGGCGGCGACGGGATCGCCGCCGCAGGTCTCCTCGCCATCGGTAATCAGGATCACGATGCGCTCCCCGGTGACCCCGGCCAGATCCTCGGCCACCAGTTCCAGCGACCGCGCTATCGTTGTCTTGGCCAGGTTCATCGCCTGCACTCGCTTGATCTTTGCGTCCACCCGTTCCGGATCCAGTGGCGCGAGGGATTCTTCCAGATCGGTGCGGCAGGAGTCGGCCTCCTTGTGGCCGAACACGCGCAGGGCAAACGGCGTGCCTGTTGGGATCGGATCACCGGTAAGGCCCAGCAGGACTTCGCGGGCGATCTCGATCCGGCGTTTGCCATCCTGCCGCTTCAACATGCTACCCGAGGCGTCGAGTATGATCTCCACCGCATCATTTGCCCCGAAACCGGAGACGCCGGGATCAAGGGTGATATTGAGATGACCCGGCGGCGCGGGCGGTGGTGTGACCTGTATGCTGTGCCTGGCCAGAATGGCTCCCGACTGCCCGGTCTGATAGCGAATCTCGTACTGCCCGGATTCCTGAGGTGCGCGCAAGCGGACGGGGTTGCCGTGTCGTGTATAGGCCCACTTTCCCCTGGCCGGGGCGCGCTTGACCGATCCGCGATCCATTACGGCGATGTAATCTCCCGGGTTATCCGGCCCGGTCCAGGTCATCTCGAAGTGTGCGCCGCCCTGCACCTCCCCGGGACCTTCCAGTGTCGCACTGACCGCTTCAACAGTTATCAGCCTTTTTGCCAGGATGGTGTAGGACTGGCCTGTCTGGTAACGCACTTCATAGCTGCCGGGCTCATCCGGCGCATGCAGGGTGACCGGTGAGCCCTTGCGCGTGTACTGGTAGTGGTGATACTTGCGAACACCGGAATCCTGCGCTGAGATGGCGATGAAATCCTGGTTATGACCCGGACCGCTCCAGCTTACCTCGAAATCTTGCCCCGCCTTGATGCTGTCAGGCGCTTCCAGGTTGGCGGTCGTGCCGGCAACAGTCACTGTTGTCTTGGCCAGGGTGTAGTATTTCACACCGGTGCGATAGTGGACTTCATAGCTGCCCGGCTTGTCCGGCGCCGTCAACATGACCGGATTGCCTTTTTTCGTATAGGCATAGGTAATCCACCTGCGTGCATTGCGGTCCCCCTGGGGGTCACTCAGTGCAATGAAATCCTGTGGATTGTCGGGCCCGCTCCAGGTAACCTGAAACCTCGCCCCGGCGTCAACCTGAGCGGGGGCCTGTACGGTTGCCTCGACCGGGGTGACGCTCAGCGGCTGGCGCGTTTTCGTGGCATAGGGAGGATTGGCCTCCAGGTAGCGGATCTCGTAGTCACCCGCGTCTTCCGGGGCACGCAGCTCGACACTGTTTTTGGAACGCACATATTTGTAATCGGAATAGCTGCCCTCCGCCTCGCCCGCGGGAACGATGGTGATGAAGTCACGAGTACCGGTCTCCCCACTCAGATTTATCACTATCCGGGCGCCGGCAGGCACATCGGTGGGCGCGCTCAGGGTGATCTCGGCGCGAAGTGCAGCGGAATAGAGGCCCGTGAATAACAGAAGCCAGCCAATTGCATGTCGCATGCGTCCCCCCTTGATTGATTGGATCAACAGTGTCCTGAGACAGAGCTATTTGCTGAATACGGCATCCTCAATGATCACTGGATAGAAATAACCATAACCAAAATCCTTGTTGACATATAAGACACCTTTGGCGGTCACCTCATCGCCAACAGCGATACCACCTTGCGTCGTACGCATCACAATCTTGTTGTTTTTTTCCGCTGCCGCTCCAGTACCATCTTCAATATGCACCCAGTCACTTCCCATGATCTGCATCGATAGTTTTGCTATTTTCCCCTTGACTTCGATAACCTTTCCGCCCAGTTCATCCTTTTTTTCAAAGATCTCCTTAATGGTGAAACGCCCGAATGGACTCCCCAGCCCTGTTACTCGATTCGATACAGCCTGTGGTTTGGGCTGTTCCTTGTTTGGAGACGGTTTTGCATGTACTTTTGTAGGCAGCTCCGCTCCCTTGCTGATCGCTTCCACAAATAGAATTCTGTCAAATGTCCGATTGAGCGATGGGCTGGTGAAATTTTCCATAAGCATTTGTTCGTAAAAACTGATCTTGTCACCAACGCCAATCTGAGTCTGGGGTAGCGCGATCCAGAACGCTTTGCCCTCTTCCTCAACTCGGATATAGGTATAGCCTGCAGTGGACATGGTTTCCAAAACTGTAGCGGTATGGGCAATCGCGCCACCTTTGTTGGCAGGCATGCCTTTGTCATCAGACACTGCCAATGTGCTCGAAATCGCGAGCAGAATCGAGAACATCCAGAAAATCGGTGTTGCGTGAATCATTGTTGGTTTCTCTGTGTGAACGACTTGGGCGTCTTACAAACCTATCTGCAGCAGGTTACAGCTACTGCCCGATATGCGGAGACCGCTTCTCTTCCCGATGTTTGGCCGTCGACTGCAGTGATATGGAGTGCCGCAGCGGTTGACAACCAATCCCAGCGTGCCTGTATTGTTGGCACTGATAAAAAAATCCTGCGCATCAGCAGGGTCAGGCCCCAACACGGCTTTACTCATTATACGCGGTCATCACTTCATTCGTCGCTATCAATTCGGACTTTTGCCTCTCTGTGCCTGTTTTTCGTGCTTACCGCCCCAGCCAGGATCCCAGCCTGTTCATCCCCTCGCAAAAACCGGACATTGACTGGTTGCACGTGGTCGGACCCGGGCAAGACCCGGTACGCAGAAATATCACGGAGTCGGAGACACACGAAGGGCTACAATCGTTCCACCATGCCGGCGACTGTCTCAGCTGTCACGAGGAGCAGCAGAAAAATCTGCACTACGTGCGCGCCACCCTGGTCTGCCGTGACTGTCAAATCTCGAAACCCGTCGCAGGCCACAGATTGGCGGAAGCCCTCCCGGGATCACCACTTGGGACAGCGGGTAAAAGTGAAGTTGTAGGATTTGTCTTTCCAGGCTCCACCCCAGATCCGGGTGAGATTCATGACTTCCCCGTCCAGACGCAGGATTTCGGTCACCGGCGTCCCCCAACCGCGAATTGTCTTGGCCTTACACTCCGTATAGGCGTCATTGCAGGCGAGAGCCGCCTCGTGGGTCCGCCCGCTGCGGCCACCGCGGATGAACAGACTCCCCTCCGCCACGCTGTACTGGGTAATCATGCGCTTCTTCTCGCGACACCACTCACCCATGAGGCCAATGGACTCTCCGCCGGACTCGGCCATTGCCGGCTTCGCCGCCGCGGCCATACCGCCAGGGAGCGCCAAAATCACAACCAGAAGCCATACCCAAACCGATGGCTTTTCATACGATATCACGCCACGCCTCCTGATTAGGTAATTGGAGCCTCGGACACCCGTGGCGGGTGTGCACGAAAGACGGTTAGGGATGATACCTTGGAAAGATATAGCATGCCTAGCGTTTGCCTGATCGGCTGGAACGGACTGTTCACAAGAACGAAAGACGATTGAACGATTCGTTCAATGCCAATGATCCGCGACACAAAGCAATGCATCGCTATCTTGCCAAGAAGACCGGAGAACTCCCGGGCAGGCAGCGTCGGTAACGCGCTGTGATTGCCGGCTATTCGATAGTTGTCACCACCTTGGAGCCGCCTCTCCGCATGGCTTGTTACCAGCGCCGGTTCTTTGTGATTGGCACTGGTATAATTCTTGCAAAATGAACTATTTATCGGGGTCCATGTTCCTCAATAGGGCGGATGAGAAGCTCACCGGGGACACCTGTCTCTATCACTATAAATTTAGGAGTCTTTACATGAAGAAGCTTGCTCTGGTTGCCTTGGCTGCTGCAATCGCCTTTCCAATGGCCAGCGTTGACGTTATGGCAATGGATGAAGCCAAAGCGACAAAAAAAATGGTAAAGAGAGGTAAGAAAGTAGCCATCAAACAGTGTTTCGCTTGTCACGACATAACCGAAGACAAGCAAAACAGAGTCGGTCCCCCGCTTTGGGGTGTCTATGGCAGATCAGCCGGCGCGGTTGATGGCTATCAATACTCTGAAGCACATTTGGGCAAAGCGGATTCAATCGTTTGGGATGAAGCCACCCTCGATGCTTACCTGCAGGACCCGAAGGCCCTGGTACCTGGGAACAAAATGGCGTTTCCCGTTGCCGGCATGCCTATTATGTCCGATAAACAACGGAAGAACGTGATCGAATTCCTGAAGACGCTAAAGTAACTGTTCGCTTTTTAACTCCAGCTGTAAGGAGGTCTTGATTCATGAACATTTTGCGCACTCGGATTTTCTTACTCCCACTACTTATCCTGTTTATCTCTCCGCCGCTGTATGCGGCCGACACTGGTGTGGTCACAATCAATGCGAAAAACTCCGCCGCGGAGATCCTGGAAAGTTTGAAAATGCAGCTTGAGCAAAAACGATTCAAGATCTTTTCGGTGTACGACCATGGGGACAAGGGTTCCGTCAAGCAGGTTATTGTTTTCGGAAAAACGAATCACAATGCACGCATCATGTGGCACGATCCCGCTGCCGGTCTGGAACTGCCGCTGAAGATCGCCGTTTTCCAGGACGACGTGGGGACGCAGGTGATCTACCGCAAGCCCTCCTCTTTACGAAACACCTATAGCCTGCAAGAGTGTAATCTGTTGGATGAGTTGGACCTGTTGATGGCTGAATTGGCGCAGAAAGCAGCCCAGTGACGCTTTCCAATCCTCGCCTGCTTTCGGCCATCCTGGTTGGGATTATTGCAATTCCGGCGACTGCGCTCTCCACGCCGCAGTCGCCGGAAGCGTGTGGAAGCCGCTCTTTCGGCAGCGGCATCTTTCGCGCATACACTGATCCAAAGCCGGTATCCCGGCAGGCGTTTACCACCGATGGCGGCAAAAAGATCGACCTGGACAGTCTTCCGGGGCCGCGCGCGCTGCTTGTCAATTTCTGGACCACATGGTGCACCCCGTGCAGAGAGGAGATGCCCTCCCTGGACCGACTTCAGGGACGTGTCTCCAGTGACCAGCTGCTGATCCTGCCCTTGGTCCGGGATGGAAAAGGGTTATCGGAAGCGGAGCGCTTCTATCGAACACATGAAATCACCAACCTACCCGTCGCAGCCGACCGGTTCGGCAAGATCTCCCATGACCACCGTATTGGCGCCCTGCCGCAGACATTGTTTGTTGACCAACAGGGATTGGTAAAAGGGGTTTTGATCGGCGGTGTGGACTGGGAGAGCAGGCCGGTGTTGGAGTTGCTGAACCGTTGTTTGAATGTAACAGTCGACCAAGAGACATCCGGTTGACACGCTCTATCTATAGAATCTATGAATGAACGACCATCCAGGCTGCCGAATCCTGTCCGCCTGACCGTTGTCGTGACTGCAGCCTGTAAAAAAGATATTGCTGAAGCCTACTCGTTGGCAGCCGCCATGTCTCCACATTTCAGCAAGGCCAGCATCTCCTTGTTTTCCAGTTTATTGGCAAAATCACAGGCGTTGACCTCCTGCTTGCCCATTTTAAGGTAGTCCGCCGCCTTCATAGTCTGCTTGGGATCCGCGCCGTTTTTCAGCAGCAACTTAACCATCTTATTGCTACCCGTGTTGATGGCGTACATCAGTGGAGTAAGGTCCTCTTCACTTACCCTGTAATTGACATCAACGCCATTTTTCAAAAGCAGCCTGACCGCTTCGATTTTTTCCTCGCTGACGGCCTCTTGCAGCAGCGTCCTGCTGAACATGGTTGTTACGTTCAGATCCAGCCCCAGTTGAATCGCCCTTTTTAACTGCTCGTCCCGATCATTGACACCCGGTTCATAGAGCACAAGCTGAAGTAACTCTCCGTTCTCCACCGCACCTTTATAGGCCTCACAGCCCGACGCAGAGCCAAAATCACATGCAAGTTTGGTGTATTTATAGGCTTCAACAATATCTTTTGATTCAATGCCGAATCTAACCTCCCCTTCTAAATAAGCCGACGCCATGACAAGGCAGAGCTCGCCACTTTTCTCTTCAATACAGTACTGTTTTAACGTTTCACCCGCCTCTTCGTACCGCAGCTGAGAAACAAGGAAAGTGACCTCCCTCTGCCAACCGATCGGAGCCCCTGCCGCCATGGCCAGAGTGGGCAGGACGAACAGCGCCATGACTGCAAAAAACACTTCTTTGATGGCTTTCCTGTTCAAGCTGTAACCCTGTAGCATTATCATTACCTACACACCTGATTTGAGTTCGAGATACCTATTTGAAACACACAACAAACCTTAACCGATCGGACCACCCATATCATCGGTACTGTCATGCATCTCCCCGCCCCAATCTATCCACTCCACAAGGGAACCGTCATAGAGCCGGGCTTCCGGGTTTTGCAGAATTTGATGCAGGACAAACCAGCCCAATGCCGCCCAGACGCCGGTATCGCTGAAAGTGGCAAGCGCCCCTCTGGTTTGAATATCATAACGTTCAAATTCCAGTTGGATGATTTCCGCGGACAGAAACCCTCCTGTTTCACCATCCAGTAACCGTTCAGGCGGAATCCCGACACCGTCATAAATCGTTCCGCCTTCGGCTACCTGCGGGTCTCGCCTGTAGCCTTCAAAATAGGACGTGGGCCGCAGATCGATCACCGGCCTGTTATTACCCAGTAAATCTTCCACGCGACTGCTGTCGGCCAACAGATCAGGCTGGAGACTGATGCTGCACACCTTTGGGTCCACGGATGACGCGCCTTCGACCAGATCGTGAGCGGGCAGCGACTCAATACCGCCGTCCAAAAGTGCGACCCGCTGAACACCGGCCATCATCAGGCTCCACACAACACGCGCCGCTTCAGCGACCTGCCTGGGATGCCTGACGGAACCGACCACAATCACGGATTCATCACCCTCCAATCCCAGGCTGCCCAGTAACTCCGCCAGTTTATTCCCGTCAGGCAGGTAACCGGGCAGGCCGTAGCGATCAACCTGCCAAGCGCGCTCTTTAAAGCCGGCCCAGCGTGCTTGCGGCCAGTGGCCAGCCATGAACTCGGCGCGGGACCTGACATCCAAAACAACAACTTTTTCGCTGTTCTGGGAGAGCCAGGCGCCATCCACCAGTACCGGCAAGGGCGCTGCAAAAAGATACAACGGCCAGAGACATCCCAACAGTGCCAGGATAGGAAACTGTACAGCCACTATGACCGGGTCACGCAGTGATTCAGTTCGGAAGCCAGTTTGCCAAACCACTGAAAGTAGCCTCCCGTCGTTTTCGGCATCTCCAGGCCGGCGGGATCCAATACGACACTGTTCAAGCCGGCCTGATCCAATACAGATTTAAGCTGCGGATCTATGGGTTCGGCCGCCACCACGCATTTGACGCCCCGGGTCTTGGCCTTATCGACGATATCCTGGGCGCTTCCGCCGGCTGGAACCGTTCTCAGTCGATAGCGCTGTTCAAGGTAGTGAAATTCATCCTGCAAGACCACAAACGGCTGGCCGCCGACATGGTGAAACAGTTTGTTGACGCGGATGTCCAGCTCCCAGAGGGCCTGGATGATCTGATCCGAATTGCCCTGGTAGGCCCAGTGGTTACGTTGGTCCAACCCCTGAAAAACCATCGTTATCGCCTCCAGGGCCGCCATGGCGTTCAGCGGGTCCAGCCAATATAGCGTATCGATCGCCCCTTCGGGGCGAATGGTTTGCACCATGCCATATCCCTTACCCAATGACTCCATGTGCGGATCCTCATCTTCCTTCGCTGCTTTCCAGTCTGCCGGAGTCCGCTTGGCCAGCTGGTGTACACCGGCCGCGTCAATCAAGGAGACTGCCGCCTGGCCGGATTCCGTCAGCTGCCTCCCAAGCCCGGGCTCTAAGGTTGCGCCACCCCAGAAGAGGACCGTCAGATCGTCTGGTATCTGCCAGCGCCCCCGCTCATCCTTCTCCACCAACAGGACTTCCACTGGGCTGCCCCAAGCCAGCGCAGAGGCCAGGGTGAACATAGGGGGCTGCGTAACGCCGACGCGGAACATGGCTTGCGGCTTCTCACTGGTGGGCAGATCACCGCCAACTACCGTTGCAATAAGTCCCAACCAGAGCGCGATAACGCTTACAACCAATCTAGCCATAACCACTCCAAACCCACTGTTCGCTATTCAGAATTTGTCGCCTGATCGTTTTTCGCCATGTGCCCTTTCACTTTGACCAGCAGCGCCTTATACGACCCCAAGTCGGCCAGAGTGAGGTGGCGAACCCCGCTGTGAGAGTTAAACGTGACCACCATTTTATGCCCTTTTTCCATCTCATTGAGGATTTTCGCGGCACTTTCAGGGGAGATCATCAGGTTGTTCCCTTTGGGTGCCGTGATCTTGTGGCGGCTGTGCTTATCGATGCCGATAGTGACGGTAGTTCCCGCCTTGAATCCCTGGTAGGTGGCGACCACAAAACCAACGGAATCGGGTGTCCACGCTGGCCCTACCTGGACAAAATTCTTTGCTTTCCATTCGCCGAACTGTTCGATGTGAAACATGCGGCAGTAGACCTTGTTCTCCTCCATTTCGTCGCAAGTCGCCTTCCAGGTTCCGGCCCGCTCTTCGAACAGGTGATCCCGCTTCATCGGCATGGGCACCCGCTGTTCACTCATCGCGCCTTCATCCGCAGCCTTTGCCAAAACGGGAGCGACGCAAAATCCAATCGCCAAGACCAGAACAGTCGTAACAAGAGGATCTTTCATTAATCCGCCTCCGCATCATTGCGCGCGCCGCGCAGCACCCAGTTACTGACCAGCTGCAACTGCTCCTGACTCAGCTTGGTGTAACGCCGCATTTCCTTCAGGTTGTTGCGCCAATCGAACATGATCCACTTATCACGTGGATAGGTTGTGTGACACAAATTGCAGTCCAAATCATGGAGATCGGTCACATACTCCCAGAAGCGCTCTTCACTGGATCCAATGGCAGAGCGTGGCACCCATCCGCTAAGCTTGATGCGGTTCCAGGTCAACTCATACTCCGGTTCCAGCTTGCTCTCTATTTTCTCCACTTGATCCATGCCATCGAAATTCATCTTGGCCAACGCGACGGCACGATTGAAGTCGATAAAGATCTGACTGCCCTCTTCCCTGTCCCATCCTTCACTTGTCACTTGAACCCAATCGCCATCCTGTTTGACAACCGTCAACGGCGTACCGCCATAGAGCGTTGCCAGCGGATCTTCGCCGCCCGGGGTAGCCGTCATTTCCACTTCAGGCAGGATCACAACCGCATTGTCAGCGAGTTGGGCATTATGGGCTTGCGTATGATATTCGGCTTCCATCTCCGCATAGAGCTTCTCCATATTGGGCAATTTATGGGCAATTCCTTTGTGGCAGTTAATACAGGTCTGCTCCCCGCTCATAAGCTTCTTGTGCATCTTTTGCGCCAATGAAGCCTGCTTGTCTGTAAGCATTGTTTCGTTGGTATGGCAGTTACGACACTCGCGGGAGTCACTCTTCTCCATGGTCCTCCATACATTGTCGGCAAGCTGCAGCCGGTGTGCTTCAAACTTCTCCGGTGTATCGATGGTGCCCAGGGCCCAATGGTACAACTCTTTTGTCGCCATGATTTTACGCACCAATTTCGCACCCCAGGGTTTCGGCACATGACAGTCTGAACAGATTGCCGGGACACCGGAGGAATTGTGCGCATGCGCCGACTCTTCATACTCCCCCTTCACCACATTCATTTCGTGGCAGGAAGTACAGAATTCATAGCTATTGGTATATTCCATGAAGGTGTTAAAGCCGCCCCAACCAATAACACCGGCGATGATACCGACACCAAGCAACAGGCTTCGTGGGCCTGTTCCCGACAACCATTTGAGCGCTTTTTTAACCATCACATTCCTATCGATTACAGTTCTATCAGTTTCATCATTGAAGGAGAGAGTCGCCAATCAAGATCTATCCAACAATTAACTATAAGCAATAAACATACCTTGAAAACAGACAACCGCCTTGACCCATACCGCAATCGAAGTCAGTCTTAAAATTCAATAAAAGGAGTGAAAAAATGGAGCCAGCCCAAAGGACTGGCTCCATCCATTCAGGTGATAACCACCTCTTTGCCTGCTACCGCAGCTTACTTCTTCTGAGCGGCAATGGCCTTCAGCGCTTTCTTCATGAACTGCTGGTGTTCGAAGCTATCCATAACGCCAGGCTTGGATACCTTCTTCCAGAATTCAGGATTGAAACGCTCTTCGTGACATCCGAGGCAGACACCGGTCTTCTCGATGGCGTCACGCTTCTCATCAGGCAGAGGACCTGTCAGCGGCCAGTGAGAACCTACGGAACTCAACTGTTCGCCATCCTCGGTAACGATCGCGGACCAGTCGTAGGTCAGGCCGGGGATGCCGGGGATCTGAACCTGGGTCTTCTGAGGAATGATCTTGCCACTCGCGGAGTCCTTCAGATCCAGGACGAAGTCCTTGTCGGCACCCAACAGGAAGCGACCGCCCTCAACACCGTAGCCCAATGCCTTGGGATTGTCGTGACAGGACTCACAGCTCCGGGCGCTACGGCCAGCGGTGTGAGGCTGTACGGCGGCGGTATCGATACCTGGACCTTCAGGGGTCTCCCAGATCTTGTTGTTGACCAGGGTCTTGCCGTCTTTGTCGATAACCGTGGTGGTTACCTGACAACCAGGCATCATCGGGCTGACACGGCCTTCACCGTTGATACCGAGTACCGGCGTCTCCCAACGCAGATAGGAGCGGGTCTCCATGACCTTGCCAGGGCTTTTCATACCATTGGTGTTGGGCGGTGCATCCGGGGTCAGACCGGTCTTGGGATCACGGTTGCTGGCGTTGACGAGCCAGTCGGTACCCTTATTGTCTTTGGAGTAGTCGACGGTGACGTGACAACCGTAACACTGCGGAACCCAGTCGGCGTGACAAGCGTAGCACTCCATGTTGTTCTGATGTTGAGGAATCAGGAACATGGAAACCTTCGCCAGCGTAGACTTGAAGGTGCCTTCGTCACCGATCTGCTTCAGCAGCGGAACCCTGAAGTCCAGGCCGTTGGCGGAGTGAACGATAACGTCCTTGCCCTTCTTGACCACATTACCCAAGGGGTTGCCCCGGGCAGTCAGTAGGAAACCATCTTCAGGTTCGTACTGGGTGGCGTCTTTCATGTACTCGGGCCACTCCTTGCCGAGTCCGCGCGCCTTGGTGTCGGCGGTCGGCAGACCGTCTTTCATCTCACCGAACTCTTCGCCACGACCCAGGGGCAGATCCCAAGGCAGTTTATTGAAGGTACCGTGACAGTCTTCACATTCGACCTCAACCTGAGCCAGGGTGGTGCCGGGGATGTTGCCGTCACCATGCAGATCGATGGTGGTATGGCAGTCCTGACAGAGCATGCCGCCTTTCGGGTTGCCGGCAATCGAGTTCATTTCATGGTGAAGGTCTTCCTTGATGAACAGGTAACGCTTGGTGTGCATCTTGGGCTGCTTCTTGCCCTTTTCATTGAAAGGAGAACCGTAAGGCGCTTCCATGATGCCCTGATAGCTGACACCTACACGCTTACCGCGGTTGTGGCAAGAGACACAGGTTTCAACCGGGATACCGGAGTATTCAACCTCGCCAACCTTGACCTTGGTCTTACGGGTGCCCTGCATGCGGTGAGTCAGTATGTGACCCGCCTCGTCCTTGTTGATGGTGGGGTCGCCGCCTTCGTAGAAGCCGTCATTGGAGTAAGGCACGTGACAGGCGGAACAACCGGACCCGCGGTAGTCACCACGCTTGTCGCGACCGGTAACACCAACGTGACAGCGCTGACAGTCATGACGGGAGTAGGTAAGACCCGCGTGGTTGGGATTGTCGGTCAGCTTGGCCAAATCCACCTGGGGCAGCTGTTTCAGCCGCTTGGGCATCTGGTCCGGATGTTTCTTGACGAAGTCCTTCATGTACTTCTTGTACGCTTTGGTACCGACCAGAGGCACAGGACCGTCCTCGTCCATGACGTCGTAGTTGCCCCAGACAACCTTCATGTCTTTCTGATAGCCCCAGGACCACATGTTGCCCTGCAGCTTACCGGCCTCGGTATTCATCAGGGATTTGTTCAGACGGTCGTAGTACCCGGAGTGGCACTGGCCACAGGCCTGGTCGTTAACCGGCATTGCACCGGGATCCGGCAGGAAGTTCTTGGGACCGCCCTTTTTGGCCAGGGCGGCGGGTGAGCCCATATGGGCTTTCATTTTGTCCTTCTCTTCGGCTGGGTTGCCACCGTGACAGACCACGCAGCCCGCGGGGTCCCCCAGTTCGGCGCCCATCTTTTCAATGTCCTCCTGCATGACACCGTCACTAAAGCGTTCAACGCCTTCGTGACAAGCCAGACAGGCTTTGCCTTCGGCTTCAGCGATAGGGACGAAAGTAGTGCCTCCGCTACCCCATCCGACTAACGCCACAATTGCAAGTAATGCTAGGCGTTTCATTATTTGTTAGCTCCCAATTGATAAGAAAAGATGCTTCCGGCCAACGGAAGCGGCGAAAAAGGGCTTTCACACCCACGCAATCTCTTGTATGTGATCACTCCCCCAGAAAACACACGCAATGCATGGAAATAGGGGCAAAATCCATACCACTACCAATTTTTGGGAAGCGTAGAACGATAAAAGCCAGGCCGGAGAGCGTCCGGAAAGATAGGTTAAATACCGAATATTCCTGAATTACAGCACGTTACACGATCTACCTACTTTGGTGTAATTTGATCTACCTCGTGGAGTGTGAATCAGCGCTGAACCTGTCGCGGAATAAAACCCCAGATTCTTTGAACGAATCGTTCAATCAGCGCCAGTTGGGTGAATAATCCGTTCAAGCCAATCAAGCAATAGAAGAGGCACCCTGGATTCCGTTCAAGTGCCATTTGATAATCATCGATACCGCTATCAATGTCCGTATCGCTCTCAACCAGTACTGCATTGGCAGCTTAAACCTGAACATGCCTCCATAGGGTAAAAATGCTATGCCACGTGCGGTTAAGATATAATTTTTGTACGCTGTGGAAAGAGTCAATCCCTTAGATTACAAACACGGGAGGAGCTGATGCCGAATCGAACTTGCGCCCTGGTCACGGGCGCCACCGGCGCCATCGGTGAGGCCATCGCCCGGGGATTGGCGGCCGACGACACGCGGGAGGTGGTGCTGGTCGCCCGCAACCGGGACAAGGCGCAACGCACCGTGCAGCGTATCCAGCGTGAGACGGGCAATGTCCGGGTACGCTTTGAAATGGCCGACCTTTCCCGTGGTGGTGCAATCCGTGATCTCGCGTCGCGTTGGCAGGGTCCACTGCATATCCTGGTCAACAACGCCGCCATCACGCCGCCCCGGCGAGAGCAATCAGCGGAAGGCGTGGAACTACAGTTCGCCACCAATGTATTGGCCTATTTTCGCATGATCCGCGCCTTCACCCCGTACATGCCCGCCACCGGGGGGGCGCAGGTGGTGAACGTGGCAAGCTACTGGGCAGGCGGCCTGGAGCTGGACGACCTGGAGTTTCGCCGCCGGCGCTACAACAACGATGCCGCCTACCGCCAGTCGAAACAGGCCGACCGGATGCTCAGCACGGCATTTGCGCAACGGCTGGTTGATAAAGGCATCCGCGTCAACGCCTGCCACCCCGGCGACGTCAACTCGAACCTCAGCAACAATCTCGGCTTCGGCGGGCATCAGAGCCCGGAGGAAGGGGCGGACACCCCTGTTTGGCTGGCCCTTGGCGGTGCTGGAGTCAATGCGACGGGACACTATTTCGAAAAACGTCGAATGGTGCCTTGTGGATTCAGCAAAGACCAGGATACGGTGGAACGATTATTCGAGGCCTGTGAAGCCTTTGGCTGATTCCGCGGCTACTGCCGGCAGATCGAAATCAAGGCAGCCTCCCTCTCCGCAGACGAATCACCCTGGACCTCGCCTGTCCCAAGGTGTTGCAACACCTGATGCATATTGGCGAAGTTGTAAGCGGGTGCACCGACACCATGCGGATTTTTCGCACTCAGCTGCGCGGCAAGTTCAACCTGTACTGCCTCCGAAAGCGCCCATCCCAGCGGCAGGTCGTGGTCGCGCTTGCAAAGAAGAAAGTGCACGTGATTGACGCTGTCAAGCAGCTCTTCGTCTAACCGCCTTTGCAGGAACTCCCGGGCCTGAAATCCCCGTGCCGGTCGCACCTTGAGCAAGGCGCGTAGCGGTGATAGGACCTCTCCCATGAGCGGATAGAAACTGACCTGCTTGCGAGCCCGTTCCTTATCGGGGATCACCGGCTCGTTGCTGATGTGAATCACGAACGGTCTCAGTTCGTTGTCGGTACTCCGTGCATAGCGCATCATCGCATCGAGCATCTCGAATGCTGTCACCGCGCCCGAATTTTCGAAATAGCCACCATCCACCAGGTGGAGCCAACCCGCCTCCCGCCCGCCTTCTCCAGAGCGGAATACCTTTCCGGCGGGACTTACATAAGTGAATCGGGCACTGAGATGCACTGCAGTGCTCAAAGGTATGGCGTTGCCGAGCAGAGACCGGCCATCGATGGCATCACGGAAGACTTCGCCAAACTCGATACCATTAGGCTGCAACTCCAGCGGGGTCATAATCAAGCGCTGACCGGTTTCAACCACGGTACTGTTCAACAGCAGTACTGGGGGGTGGGGCTTCTCCTGATTGGACCGGTCTTTCCAGAGATGATCGAAGCCCATCGCGAAGTCCTCTCTCGAGGTAAAGCGATTCCAAGCCTGCTCCCAACTCCTTTCCAGCGTCATGGCGCGGTCAGCAAACAGTGGCGACGGTAAGAAGCGTTGCATCAGATCGGGAAACAGCAGGGTCGCCACGGTGGGTGAAAGGAAATCTTCGCCAAGGACATCGTGTGCAAGATCGCCGAAACAGTTCGGCTGATCTGTGCAGGTGTCGTCAAGATGTTTGACAGAGGCAGCGAATACTGCGCCGCCAAGGCTGCCGCCGGATACACCGCTGATCGCCAGTAAATGGCGTGCGAAATCGAGGCCCTCGGCACGGGCTCTATCCTGCAGCGTGGCCAACACATGCGCCGTCCAATAAGCGGCGCGAATCCCCCCGCCTTCGGCGGCGACAATGAATACCGGTAGCGGATCGCCGTTATCCTTTTTTCTCTCGCTTACCCATCGCTCCATAAACGCCGTGAAACCATCGACCTGATGAAACGGTCCAGCACGCTCGATTCCGATCGGCACGCCATTGTCGTCATGACATTCACGATCCGTGGAAGCCATGTCTGGACAAAGGCGAATGCTGTGGTTGTCGTTGAAAAGACTGAAGCTCATCACGAGAACGGCAAGCACTATCAACAATGGGTAGCGGAGGCGTGTACTGTAATAGACAAGCAAACTGCCAATTGGAACGATCAGTGCAACCGCGAGCACAACCACGGCAGCACCCCCAACAGGAACCGCAAATTCCGGCAAGTACAGAAAGAGTAGAAAGAAAACCACATTGGCGATCAGCAGCCCACCCAACGGATACTTGGTGTACGTCTCAAGACCGGAAAACCCATCGGCCGTGTTGATCATTTGTTTGTCGCGCAGGGATGGTATCAGCTTGCGCCTGAACACAACGATGCCGAGGAATATCAACAAGGCCACGGACTGAAAAACAGCAGGAATCAAGGTCTCCCCAAAACGATCGGTCGGGACGCTGACGAAGTAACCCACAGCGACAAGCAGGGGGATTGCGGTACCCAGCACCCTCGGCAACCAGCGTTTGAGCTCGACCATGGGGTCTTCATCCTGGCTGCGGTAGCCGTCGAAACGGAACATGAAGAGCACCCTGGCCGAATACCAGGTACTGAAAGCCGCCAACAGGCTGGCAAAGGCGAGCCAGGCGGCGCGTAGCAGCTGGGTGGAAGTCAGCCCATCATCCGCCTGTCCCACTGTCTCGGTGATGGCGCGCAGCATCTCCTGCCACTGAGGCACAAACAACACTGCCACCCCGATCGCAAGCATCAACAGACTGAAACGAACGCGGAAAATCGTCTTCGCGACAGGACGCGCGAAGTAAACGGCCAGCGCGAAAAACAGTGCCAGCAACGCGAACTTGGTGTAGGCAAAACCCGAGGTGAGAGGTGGGCGAAGCGTTCCGACACCGTCTTCGTCCGAAAGCATCGACAGCATCAGTACATTTTCAACAATGTCACAGCATCCCGCTAGCAGCGGCAAAACTCCCGAAATCAACAGCAACGGCATCCGATGCTGCCTGGATCGGACAAGGGGCGCCCAAGCCAGCAAGACCATGCTTGTCAATAAGGTGACATAGCCGACAATCAGCAGAAAATCCCAGTAGACGCTGCTTTTCGCTTTGGGAATCAAATCCGCACTCAACCAGCTTGTGAGAATTTCTTGCGCCCTATCGGGCTTCCATGCCAATTCCAGGCTGACAATCCCGTCGCCACGAACCTGGGCAAGATCATAGTCGATTGCACTGAGCCAACCGGCCAGGGCACCGGTCAACATCAACGCAATAAAGAACAGAATCCAGAGAGCGATTAGCCTGCGCGACAGGATGGTTTTGTTTTCGGCTTGCATCGACCGCTCCTTGGTTGCGCTATCAGTTTTTATCGTGTGGTCTCTAAGCGGACGCTTATTATAATACTAGCAAAATCGCTCCCCGCTAGCTGTCGTGACTTGGGACCAACCAGGGCAACATAATTAACAAAAAAATGTTCTCACTGCTGACTGAAGGAGCCGCCGTGAAAATCGACGCGACTTCGAACCGCACTCACATATTCCTAAGATACTATTTTCAGTGGATAATTGACTTTCTCATCCATAGCCCATTTATTTTTTATGCTTTACGTAGGTTAACCTATTGAACCACCACCCCAGAAAAAGATTCGGCCAGAATTTCCTCCACGACCCCGGCACCATCCAACGCATCGTCCAGGCCATCTCGCCCCAGCCGGATGACAACCTGGTCGAGATCGGTCCGGGCCAGGGGGCGATCACCACCGAACTGCTGCCCCTGGTCAAGCGGATGCACGCCATCGAACTCGACCGCGACCTGGTGGAGCCCCTCGCCCTACGCTGCGCCGCGCTCGGCGAGCTGCAGATCCACAACATCGATGCGCTGAAGTTCGATTACTCCTCGCTGGCTGAAGCGGCGCATTCCCTGCGGGTGGTGGGCAACCTGCCCTACAACATCTCCACACCGCTGCTGTTTCATCTCCTCGACCAGTCCGATCAAATCCTCGACATGCATTTTATGCTGCAGAAAGAGGTGGTCGAGCGCATGGCGGCAATACCCGGCAACAAGAGCTACGGCCGGCTGACGGTGATGCTGCAGGCCAGGGCGGAGGTGACGCCGCTGTTCACGATCGGTCCCGGCGCCTTCAGGCCACCACCCAAGGTCGATTCCGCCTTTGTGCGCCTGCTGCCGCTCACACCGCCCCCCTACCGGATAGACAACTGGGATCTCTTCGGCAGGCTGGTCAGCCAGGCCTTCTCCCAAAGGCGCAAGACCCTGCGCAACAGCTTGGGCAAGATCCTGACGGCCGATACCATCAAGGCCGCGGACATCGACCCCGGTTGCCGCGCGGAGCAACTCTCCGTCGCGGAATTCGTAAAGTTGGCAAATCATGCCGATGCAGGCTGAATCAAGCATTTATCTGGTCCCTGGGGTCAGGGTGTAGAAGCGAATGCTAATTGTCATAGGTCAAACACAAATCTGACGCCAGCCACAGAATAGATGGCCTGACCAAATCCAGCTTAACCTGGTCGACACCATCGCGACCCTGCAGTAGATACGCGATATCTGACACTCAATCAGGGAGCGTAGCCATGCGCCAGACAGAACACCCCAATCCCTTACTCCAGGCTTGCTGCTTTCTCGTCTCCTCCCTATGGGCGCTACAGGCGGGCGCCTGGACAGACAAGATCACCGATGACGCACATGTCAACAGCGTCTGCGAGCTGACACCGGAAGCCCAGTGTTCCTGGGCGATACTGATCGACCTGCAGGCCCCGGGGGTGGATATGCACGAATCCTCCCTCGCTTCCGCCCGTCTCGACAGATCAAATTTCGAGCGCGCCAATTTCTCCCGCTCGATCTTTCAGCTGGCCAACCTCAAGGAGGCCAATCTCAGGCTGAGCAATCTGGAGTTTGCCCATCTGCACGGTGTCAATCTCCGGAACGCCAATCTGATGTTCGCCAACCTGAGCGGTGCCAGCCTTTTCGATGCCGACTTGAGCGGCGCGGATCTAAGAGGCGCCAACCTGGTCGGCGCCATTCTGATCAAGGCAAAGCTCGATGGCGCAACCTGGACCGACGGCCGAATCTGCGCGGAGGACTCTATCGGTGAGTGCAGATAAACCTCTTCTCAATGCACATCCTTCCGGTTGACCTGGTTAGCGCTACGCCAAGCGCTGACTGGGAAATGGAAACGGACGCAACCCCTCTAAACCAGTGCAATATTCCCGTTACCTAGTCGATTAGGTGCTCTATACTCACTTGAAGCCGCCATCTCCAAGTAACATAAGGACACGGAAGTACGATGAATATCACCAGCTTAGTGATCGAGACCTTGGGAAACCGTATCGAGGAGTCCTACCTGAGCATCTACGGCCCCCAGGAGCCCCTCTATCCCAAGGCGATCAATTACGCCGCGCGCACCGTCCTGGAACTCATCGCAAACAGCGATGCCCTCTATCACGATGTCCACCATACCGTGCAGGTGACGCTTGTCGGCGAGGCCATCCTTCGTGGACGACATATGGTAAAACGGGTCAGTCCCGACGATTGGCTCCACTTCATGGGGGCCTGCCTGCTGCACGATATCGGCTATGTGCGCGGGGTCTGCCCGGGCGATACCGACACCGAGTTTGTCATCGATGCGGAGGGCAACCGGATCACGCCTCCCCGCGGCGCCTCGGATGCCTATCTCACGCCCTATCACGTCGATCGCGGTATCCTCTTCGCCAAGAGCCGCGGTAAAGAGGTACCCTATATCGACACCGACCGTCTGGCCCGCGCTATCGAACTGACCAGATTTCCCGTTCCGGACTCCGCCGACCACCAAGAGACGGATACCGAGGCCGGCCTGGTTCGCGCCGCCGATCTCATCGGCCAACTGGGGGATCCCGACCACATGCGCCGCCTGACCGGGTTGTACCATGAATTCGTGGAGACCGGGACCGCGGAAAAACTCGGCTACACCAGCGCCGCCGACCTGGCGGAAGACTATCCGGTCTTTTTCTGGAATGTGGTACAACCCTATCTGAAGGACGCCCTGCGCTACCTCCAACTTACCCAGGAGGGCAAGCAGTGGATTGCCAACCTGCATTCCCATGTATTTGCCGTGGAACACAACCAGTTTTATCTGGGGCCCTACACCGGTAATAAGAGCGTCCAATAGTCGATTCATCGCCAAGCCGATCAACAGAACAATTGGGGGGTGGCTGGGCGCCAATAGGGGAGGCAGCTAGATGAAGAGGATCGAATTCAACAATCTACGCGCGCGTACCTACCGCAAGAAAGCCGAGGTGTTTGCGTTCCGCTCCGAAGCCCCCTTCTCCTTTTCGAAATCCTGGGGCGAGCAGAGGGTTCGCGAAAGCGGATGGGTAGTCGTGCCGATCGCGAACGGCGGAACGGCGAGTCAAGACATCTATGGCTGCGACGCCGATGTCTTTGCCGAGACGTACGAACCATCGCCTTCGCAACGACCCAACCGCTATCGCAAGAAGGAGACGATCCGCGCCTATCAACCGGGGGAGCCTTTCGAGATCGAGACCAGGCTCGCCGACGGCCATCTGGAGGTCGAATCATCGTCGGCTGACTCCTATACCACCTGGCTGGCGAGAAATCCGAGCGGCGAGACCTACACCATCGAAGACGAAGTGTTCCGCGACACCTACGTCGAGGTACAGGAGCGGGGCGAGAAGTACCGTATTCGATCCCGGGATGAGCACTGGATCCCGGATGGAACACCGCGACGAATCCTGGCCCTTGACGGCGGCGGAGTGCGCGGCATTCTCACCCTTCAGTACCTGGCGCGCATCGAGGCGATCCTGAAGAAGCGCCACGGCGACTCGGATGAGTTCCGGCTCTGCCACTATTTCGACCTGATCGCCGGCACCTCCACCGGGGCGATAATTGCCGCCGCCCTGGCGCGGGGTTCACGGGTCTCGGAGATCATCGATCTCTATAACAGGCTCGCAGCGGATATCTTCAGGCGCTCCTGGTTTCGCTTTGGGCTCATGCGTGCCAAGTTCAGCGCGGACCGTCTTCGCCAACATCTGCGTGCGGAGTTCAAAAACAATACCATGGGCAGCACCGCGATACAGACCGGTCTGCTCGTCGTTGCAAAACGACTCGATAGCGGCAGTACCTGGCCGATGTCGAACAATCCGTTGAGCCCTTTTTTCAGGGCGGAGCCAAACGACACCTTCTTCTCCAATGAGGACTACCTGCTGCGTCGCGTGGTACGTGCGAGCACGGCGGCCCCGCACTACTTCGCTCCGGAGTACATCGAGATCAGCACCGAGAAGGAGAAGCCTCACGGACAGTTTATCGATGGCGGCGCAAGCCCGCACAACAATCCCTCCCTACTCGCGCTTCAGCTGGTATCCGTCTCCGGATTCGGTGCGGGCTGGGACCTCGACCCGGATAAGCTACTGCTGTTTTCGGTGGGCACGGGCATGGCGAATCCCGATGTATCGCGCAGCTGGTTCGCCGGTGAGCACGCCCTGAAATCGCTCCTGTCACTGATGAACGACTGCGCCGAGTCCGTGGAAACAGTGCTCCAATGGCTCTCTTCCAGCCCCACGGCACGGCACCTGGATGCCGCACTGAAGGAGATGCATGGTGACCTGCTGGCGGAACGACCCCTGTTACACTACCTTCGTTACAATGTGATGCTGGATTCAGATTGGCTGAAAGACAATTTGGGATTGAATTGCACAAAACCTGACATCGACAGGCTCAAGAAGATGGACCTACCGGAGAATATGCAAGCTTTGAGCAAAATCGGAAATACGGCGGCCAAACTCCAGATCGAGGAGACGCACTTTCCACCGAGCTTCGACCTTTGGTAACAACGAGCCGATAAGCGCACTGAAATGCACGCAAAGGGTAGATCGCTTTATTGATTCACTCGAGAAATAGAGGCGCCGGACGAATAACCACCCTTCGATTGAGCGTAACGGTTTGATCTAACATGGTGAGGCAACAATGGCGACTTCCTGCGCCGGCTTTACACTATGCACAATCCCCCTGATCAAACGAAATCCGGATTCGCCAAGTCCCAGTCGTTGCGCCCAATTGGCCGCAAAGCGATCGTAGCCAAACCGACGAACGCCGCTTGCGGCGACATCAAATCCGCAATCGCTGACCAGGTTGCCCAAAGTCTGGACATTCCAGGCATAGAGATGGTGATTGGGTTCCCGGGGATCGTAACTCCGGTATCGTCTCTCTTTCTCGTAGGGCACGAACAACAGCAGTTTGCCATCCTGTTTAAGCAGCCGGCGGATTTCCGCCAGCACCTCCACCGGCGAGGGCACATGCTCCAGAACATGGTGACAAACCATGACATCCACCGAGTGGTCCGCAAGGGTTGAGGTATCGGGTACGAATTCTATGCCCTGACTGGAGAGCAAGGGTTCTAAATGTTGTGCAAGGTCGAATCCCAATCGCTGTTGGCAATCCAGCCTGGCGATATTCCAACCGAAACCGACACCATACTCCATTACCACATCAGAAGATCTGACCTGCGGCGCGATTTTCTCATATCTGAGCTTGGCAACCCAGGGGAAGGCCTCGTCAGGGATTTCACGTTTCTTGCCGTGATACTCACGACCCAGTTCTCCCTGATAACGCTGTTTGATTCGATCTTCTGTGGCCATCGATTTATATGCTGTCTAGTCGTTGAATACTCGCTTTGGGTCTGAACTTTCTCAGACTGTCCCTGACCAGCCATTCTACATAATCCTGCCCTCGCACGAGTAACTATTCTTCGACACCTTGACCCCAACCTACCCACCTCCAGGGCAATAGCGGTTTCCCGATGGGTGAGTGATTGGGTAACTCGGTACGACCTGTCAATCGCCTTTCGGCGTACCCTTACAGACAAACCGGTTATCGATTTTCCGATGGTTCTGTATCGGCAAATTCAACCCTGTTCTTGCCCCCTTGCTTGGCGACATAGAGCGCATCGTCAGCGTCTTGAATAAACGCCGACAGGCTCTGTTGTCCATCCCATGAAGCCACACCGATACTGGCCGTGACCCGTCTCCCGGAGAGGCCGGCACAATCAAAGTCGGCAATACGTTCGAGCAACCGGTGCGCGATGCCCACGGCAGCCTCCGGATCGATATCCAGCAATGCGATTGTAAACTCCTCGCCGCCGTAGCGCCCTGCGAAATCACTCGCGCGCACAACCTCTCGAATCAACTCGGCAATTCCCTCCAATACCGCATCCCCCGCCAGATGTCCGAATTGATCATTTATGGTTTTAAAATCGTCAAGATCGCACATTAAAATAGAGAGTGGGGCATGCGAGCGCTCGGAGCGGTACATCTCCTGCTGCAATCGCTCATTGAAATTCCGATGGTTGTAGAGACCAGTCAGACTGTCCCGCTCCGAACGTTCCTTATAGAACTCCTTCAACTGAAGAATTTCGCCTGTCTGTCTCCTGATAACGTCATGCAACTTCCGTGAGCCGTAGGTGATGGCCAGATAGAGAAGCACCTCCACCACAGCAAAGCCGACGACAGCATAGATCAGATTTATTTTCAGCTGATTTCTGTGTGCTGCCACCTCATCGGAGATGTCGGACAACATGACGACCATACCTGCCTGCCTGTCTCTGCCATGGGTTGTGGCACGATAGTCATAGAGCGGAAAGTGGGTAACTGCATATTCCATCCCGGCATAGCTATGACGAAACGTGCGCAGTTGCGTTTTGTAAGGCTCCAGATCGTCACAACGTTCGATAATCTCCAACACCTGGGGATTGGAGAGTGCCTCGACATAGCAGGGCGAATCGCTCGACAACCTGAAGATCCGCTTATTGATCGACTCCGGCCACATGGTCGAATGCACCAGCTCCTGGTTCAGCATCACCAGCATCTCGACGCCGGTCCGCTGGTAGATCTTCTCCAATACTGTCTGATAGGAAGTCCCCACCTCCAATACTCCGATCAACTCCGTCTCACCATTCTCCAGCGTACCCCACATGGGGGTCACGCCCCTCAGGCCCGCGTAGACTCTGCCCACTTCAAATCCTGTCTTGATTTCCCGGTCCCGATAGCTATCGACAATGATGTGGCGGATCTCATCCATGCGGTCACCATACTTGTCCGGGGCATGCACACGCAGAAAACTGAGAGAACCGGGTCCCAGGTGAAAATGGAGCTGCCGGGCATCGTACTGCTCCATCAGCGGTATCCAGCTCGGAGAGACAGCACGAAACAGCTGATCCCGTATCTTTGCCGTCTCAACACCACCAGCTCCACCGCCTTCCCGGATCAGCGCTGCTTTACCGGCCTGAAACAGCTGCTTGACCTGCTGCTGATTTGAGATGTAAGTAGAGAGTTGCAGCATATTCTCGGAGACCAGGGCCAGGGTCAGGTCGTATTCGTGCTTGAGATTTATGCCGTCACGGCTGAGACTGATCCGCAGGGTGCGCTGACTGGTGTAGTAGTTGATCCCGACAAACAGCATGTCGCTGATAAGAATCAGCAGGGTCAATATCAGAAACAGTCGTTTGCTCTTCATATCCGGTACGATAGGAGCGCATTGCGCTTGAACTACCACCCCTGTCTCTACTGTGCAAACTGCCCTGTCTTTTTACAATTTCCGTTATATTGTCAGCCTAAAGATTTGCGTTATATTGATGCGGTATGGTTGCGATATGAAGATAGTGGATACTTGGCACTCTACAATCAAAATCGACTATTGACCGCATTTTGTATCTGTAGCTCCTACAGACTAACACCTGCGACAGCAAGAGTCGATTTCATCGACCAGGCCTTGCATCATTCGATTCCGTACCCATATAAGAAAAACCGGAGGAATTATTGACCTGTTTCTTAAACGAATTTACCGCCAGGGTAAAAGCCCAGGCTGAAACCTCAATCAAATCGTGTTAGCTGATACCATTGCCATAGCGATTCCCGGTATGCAGTGAAACATCGTTAAACCAGGGCCTGTTCGGACTATCCCGATCGGATCAGTCTTATCAGGCCCCAGAAGGTAACCGAATGCAGGAAGAAGAGAACAACCACGAAGAGATCATTGAAGTCTTAAGTGGAAATACCCTGGCCCGGTCCAACGAGGTCCTGCCCAACCTGATCCACCTCCTGCCTGTCTCGGCCAGGCCCTTCTTTCCCGGTCAGGCGGTACCTTTGCTGATGGAGCAGGCCCATTGGGAGGAGACCATGGATTCGGTGATGAACTCCCCCCACAACCTGCTCGGGGTGGTGCTCTCCGAGGCGGAGACGGCGGAGAGCGCAACCCCGGAGAGCTTCAAGACCATCGGCACGGTGTGCCGCGTACATCGCGTGCAGCGGGCGGAAAACCGGCTCCAGGTGTTGGTGGAGTGTCTGCAGCGCTTCCGCATCGACGAGATCGTCAACCCGCAAACCCCCTTTACCGCCCGTATCGAGTACCTGCCTGAACCCGCGATCGACAGCAAGGAGATCAAGCCCTACGCCGTCGCCATTATCAACACCATCAAGGAGTTGCTTCCCCTCAATCCGCTCTATGCCGAGGAGCTGCGGATGTTCCTCGACCGTTTTGGCCCGGATGATCCGTCTCATCTGACCGACTTCGCCGCCAGCCTCACCACCTCGGACAAGTTTCAGCTACAGGCGGTTCTGGAGAGCATCGAACTCCTGCCCCGGATGGAAAAGGTGCTGGAGCTGCTGCATCGGGAGCTGGAACTGGTCAAGGCCCAGGCCTCGATCCGCAAGACGGTGGAACAGCGGATGGAGAAGCAGCAGCGGGAATTCTTCCTCCGCGAGCAGTTGAAGGCGATCCAGCAGGAGCTGGGTATAGAGAAGGATGACCGCACCGCCGAACTGGACAAGTTCCGCGACCGGCTGGAGAAGCTGACGCTGACCGAACAGGCCCAGGCCCGGGTCGACGAGGAGATGGACAAACTCTCGGTGCTGGAACCCGGATCCCCGGAGTACTCGGTCACCCGCAACTATCTCGATTGGATCACCCTGCTCCCCTGGGGCATCCATTCCGAGGATAAGCTCGACCTGCAATTCGCCCGCAAGACCCTGGACAAGGACCACTACGGCCTCGAGGACGTGAAAGAGCGTATCCTGGAGTTTCTCGCCCTCGGCATCATGAAAGGGGAGATCGCCGGCTCGATCATCCTCCTGGTGGGCCCCCCCGGTGTCGGCAAGACTTCCATCGGCCACTCCATCGCGGAGGCGCTGGGGCGCAAGTTCTACCGCTTCTCGGTGGGCGGGATCCGCGACGAGGCCGAGATCAAGGGCCATCGCCGCACCTACATCGGCGCCATGCCCGGCAAGTTTCTCCAGGCGATGAAGGACGCCGGCACCGAGAACCCGGTGATCATGCTCGACGAGATCGACAAGATCGGCGCCTCCTACCATGGCGATCCGGCCTCTGCGCTGCTCGAGGTGCTCGATCCCGAACAGAACAGCGATTTCCTCGACCACTATCTCGATCTGCGCTTCGACCTCTCCAAGGTGCTCTTCATCTGCACCGCCAACCAGCTCGATACCATCCCGCGCCCCCTGCTCGATCGCATGGAGACGATCTCACTCTCAGGCTACATCGCCAGTGAGAAGCTGCAGATCGCGCGCAAATACCTCTTGCCCCGCCAGTTGAGGCGGGCCGGGCTGAAACGCAGCGATCTCAAGCTCAACAGCCCTACCCTGAAGGCGATCATCGAGGGCTATGCCCGGGATGCCGGTGTGCGGCGGCTGGAAAAACAGATCGGCAAGATCGTGCGCAAGGCGGTGGTAAAGATCCTGGAGAAATCAAAAAAACCGATCGAGGTCACCCCCGACGATCTCAATGAATACCTGGGCGGGCCGGTGTTCCGCGACGAACGCAACCTGAGCGGTGCCGGCGTGGTCACCGGCCTGGCCTGGACCGCCATGGGGGGCGCCACGCTCAGCGTAGAGGCAGTGGCCACCCACACCTTCAATCGCGGCTTCAAACTCACCGGGCAGCTGGGTGACGTGATGCGGGAGTCGGCGGAGATCGCCTACGGCTACATTGTCAGCCACGCCGAGGAGTTCGATGCCGACCTGGAGTTCTTCCAAAACTCCTTCATCCATCTCCATGTACCTGCCGGGGCGACCCCCAAGGATGGCCCCTCCGCCGGTATCACCATGGCCTCGGCCCTGCTCTCCCTGGCCCGCGACAAGCCGGTGCGCAAAATCGCCATGACCGGCGAGCTGACACTCACCGGCCAGGTCTTCCCCGTCGGCGGCATACGCGAGAAGGTGATCGCCGCCCGGCGTGCAGGTATCCGTGAACTTATCCTGCCCGCGGACAACCGCAGCGATTTCGAAGAGGTACCGGAACATATACGCAAGGGCATCAAGGTCCACTTCGCATCGGTTTTCGAGGATGTGGCTCCGTTGCTGTTTCGCTGACGGCGATTCCTACAGACCGTGACGGTCCGGCGTCCTGCTGCGCCCTGAAGAGAACGCAGCGTTTGGTATTGAACTACCATTGGGGGGGACAGGATGGATGACGAAACGATCATGGCGATGATTCACATTTCGCATTAGGATCGCCCCACCGCAAATCCGTCGCGGAGAGGCGACTATCGCATTTTCAACTGAAGAATATTCATTTGGATTGGAGGGGATCACACCATGCTCAAACACTTCACTCTGGCTTCGGCAGCATGCCTTACACTCTCGCTCCTGGCGGGATCGGCGATTGCCGAGGACCTATGGACTCTTTATCAACCGGCCTGTTTGGCCAACGGCATCGATCCCGACCCCTGTATCTGTATCCTCGATGAAGTGGTGAAGGCGCATGGCGAACAAGCGGCGCGCTATGTCGGACTGGACATGAGCATGCGACATGAAGAGGCCAACGCTATTCTTGCTGTCATCGGCGAAGACAAGGCATTTGCCGCCGGTTCAATGTTCGATATCGCGCAAAACAGGAACTGCACGTCCGGACGGGTTGCACGCCTGAAGGGAAGCTATTCCTCTTCCGAACCGAATGCGGTTTCTGCTGCCGCGACTGCTTCCAGCATCGCAGGTGCCAATCTCTCTTCGCAGAACAGCGCCAGGACGGTCAATGTCATGACCGCCGGCATCCCGATCATCGATCTCAGGTCCCACGACGGCGAGGTGACCGGTGACGTCTCCGTTACGTTCGGCGCCGGCGTCGATCCAGCGGGCGGCGCAACAAACATCAGGAACCACCTCGGGTTCTATCCTGTCAGCGACGAGACTGGCGGCGTGGATACGAATGGCGACGGTATAGCGGACGTGAAACCGGGCGATCCGGACTACGCCAACAAAGCGCAGACATACGCACTGCCCACCAAGCTCTATATCACCAAACAGCCCGGCCGGGAACAGTATCTGGGTGAAGTCCGACTCAGCGGCGGCGCACTGTATGCGCCATTCCTGCGCTATCGGGGAAAAAGCGCCCCATCGGGCTTGCCCGCGGGATTTCCTTTCGGCGCGAATGACCGTCAAAAGATGGAAGATTTCCTCAAAGCGGGGAGCAAGAAACCATCAAGCCTCTATTTCGTTTTCGCGGCTGCCAACCCGAAAGGGATGAAGCACCTTGTCAACCTGGGAAACAATCAGCTGGGCTTCGAAGAGACGCCGTTGAAGGGATTGGCTGAAAGGGATTATGACGACGCATTGTTCAATTTCAACTTCGTCGCCTACTGATCCAAGGAGTGTTGACGGGCATCACAGCCTCTGCGATACAGCTGACAACGAATGATGATCCATATCCCGGCCTATGCCGGGATGTCCTGACCAGACCTCAGCGGGGGAAAAAATCTCGAAAATAGTAGAGTAGGGCCGCCCGCTTCCACTCCCCCTGAAAAGGCACAATCTCACCCGCCGGCGAGCCGTCTATCCAGACCGTACCATTCTGCTCGATCAGTCCAACCTGGTTGCCGCCGCGCCAAACCTCTCCGTTGGGCTCAAGACTGCCTACCTGGTTGCCGTCAAACCAGACCTCTCCGTTAGGTTCAACGGAACCCCGTTCGTTGCTGTCTATCCAGATCCTGCCGTTGTGGGTGATATCCGCGACGTCATTGGCCTCGATCCAGATGCTGCCATCGGCCTCGCTCTCGGCCATGACGGAACCGTTGAGCCAAAACTCCTGGGCAATGGGAGCCAGAAAATCCTTGGTCACCGGCCGCTGCTTTTTAGGGGCATGGGCCAGTCTCATGGCCTGCTGCGCCGCTACCGGCGCCAGCTCATCGAGTCGGGCGCGCGCCGACTCGATGCGATTTAGCTTGCCCGCGCGAACCGGATTGCCGCCACCAAACACCTCATCAAACACGGCGGCTACCGCCCCGGCGCGCAGTGCATTGTCCAATCTCATCCTGTTGTTTTCCAACTTGTCATCCCCGGCGAATCGATAGGCGCCGTTCTTGTCGTCCAGCTTCACGTCGTTTATCAGGTCCGAGGAGTAGAGCATGGAGTCGATAATACCCTCGTTGATTTGAATCTGCCGAGCAACCGTTCGTTTGATGTTGTCTTGAAACATTTCGCTGATCCAGCGCCTGACACGTTCGGCGTCTGACTGCGATGCCGTGCCAGACGCCAGCGCCGAGTCGATGGTGGCCAAGTCGCTTTGCAGCTGCGTGGTCTGCAAAGCCTTCATATGCTCAGCCCATACACGGGCCTGTTCAGGTGTCGCCGACTCAGCCAGTCGCGGCAGTGCGCTACGTTGGTACTTTGTCATCAACGGATCCAGGTCGACGGGTTCAACAGCCGGCATAGCCTGCGCAGGGGCGAGGGCTTGCCTGGCAGCCGGGGGCGGTAGCGATGCAGCGGCCCGCGCCTTCTGTTGAGCGGCATTCCAGGCCGTGGCTATCTCCGCCATGCGGCTTTGCAGCTCCCCCCAACGCTTTACCGCCGCGGCGAATTCAGGCAGGGATTTTGATTTTGTGCTTTCAAGGTACTTGGCGGCCTTGTTCAGTTTGCCGCTCAGACGGTTGTAATTCGACACATCGCCGGGGCGCAAACGCTCCAGGCCTTTGCTGACTTCATTGATCGTGCGGGTAGCCAGGTTAAGATCGGCATCCATGGCCTGTACTTGATCAACCGCCATGGTGATCAGCAGTGCAACTTGGAACAGGAAACAGCAGCAGGTGTTTAGCATTGTATGGCCCATGATCCTCCTCCTATTTCTTATATGCCTGTTCAACCAATAGTAAGCTCAAACGCCAGGGTTGGTAAGGATGCAGGATTCAGGGTAATACAACCGCCACGCCTATTGAGAGGGTCACATTGGAGCCGGTCGGAGCTACTGGATTTGAATACTCATCTTGAGCATAGATTCATCTACTGGAGCCTACGAAGGCTGTACGTTTCCACCCCTAAACCAGCGAATGATCGCTGAATTTCCCCTATCCCGGCAGCCGTTAAACCAACAATGCGGATCAAGGATCCCACTATTTACGAATCTATAGCGATTGCCGTTTATTGACTCGTATCAAGGCACCTTGGCCTGAATGGACATAGCTTGGCTCATCTCATGTTTTGGCTTCTGGAAAAAGTTGATGAGTGTCATTCCACTCGGTGAGCGTCCCGCTCCCTCCCAGCCACCCAAGGGATTTGTCCCTTTTGCACTAGGATTTCGTCCCTTTTTTGCCTTGGCTGGTTTCTCCGGGTTGCTCCTGATGATCATCTGGATCGCCTACCGGCATCTTGCAAAGCTGCCCTCGCCCTATTTCTCCCCCATCGATTGGCACAGCCACGAAATGTTGTTTGGCTATTCCATGGCGATTATCGCCGGTTTTCTGCTCACCGCAGTGCGCAACTGGACAGGTTTAGAAACGCCAAGCGGCAAACCGTTGGCGCTGTTGTCCCTGCTGTGGCTGGCTGGCAGGCTGCTCCCCCTGGCGCCATCCCTACCGGTTTGGCTGATCAGCCTTGTCGACTGGTTGTTCATTCCGGCGCTGATCATGGCCCTCGCACCGCCGCTGATCCAAGGGGAAAATCGCATCAACCGCATCTTCCTTCCACTGCTCGGTGGAATGGCATTTGCCAACCTGCTGTTTCACCTCCAGATCCTGGGCGCCGCCCGCACCGGAGCAGCGGGTATCTCCTTAATGCTCAACCTGATCCTGCTGCTTTTGATCTTCGTTTCCGGCAGAGTCCTTCCCTTCTTTATCGAGAAAGCGGTGACAGGGGCTACACCCCGCTTCAGCAAGAGACGGGAGCAGATTATCTATGCCCTGCTGATGTTATGGATTCTGGCTGAGCTACTGCTGCCCGGGCATGCCTTGTTTTCTCTGCTGGCGCTTGGCATCGCCCTTACCCAGGCCTGGCGCATACTCGACTGGTACCATCCCGCTATCTGGCGGCTTCCCATGCTCTGGGTGCTCTATAGCGGCCTGATATGGCTCTCAATCGGATTCACTATCAAGGCGTTGGCACTGCTTGGACTCTATCCGCACAACCTCGCCACCCATGCGCTCACAGTGGGCGCCATCGGTCTATTCACCCTTGGCATGATGGCGAGGGTCGCCCTTGGCCATACCGGCAGGGAGATGCGGCCCAATAGATCTATGGTGATTGCCTTCGTGCTGATGAACGTCGCCATCGTCGTACGGGTAGTGATACCCGTTACAGGCGTGATCGGCTACGAACTATCGATTGCTCTCTCCGGGGCGCTCTGGATCGTCAGCTTCCTGCTCTTTCTCATCACCTATCTGCCGATACTGCTGCTTCCACGTATCGATGGACGCCCGGGCTGAGTACCGGTTTCCCCTGAAAAGACCTGTAATAGAATATTGCTATCAATAATTTAATAGTAATAGATATATTGTTATTGAATATTTAAGTATTTACTAATATTCTTCTTCGCCATCGACATTGCAGTAAACACGTTAGATATTTTCAAACACAAACTGAGGAACAACTCATGTCTAAAATCGTTAAAATCGCAGCTGCCGCTGCTCTGATCGCCGCTTCCGCTTCCGCTTCCGC
>NATV01000103.1 GCA_003094535.1 gamma proteobacterium symbiont of Ctena orbiculata
AAGAATACTAAATGAGATAGACACCATTCTGCACCTGCTGCACAAACAGCTGTACCATACGCTCGCCTCAACGCGTAAAGTTGCAAAACACTTTTGTTGTCCCCACCCACACTCCACCCAGCACCTTAGGCGATCCGGTGCTGTTCCAGCACCTGTTCTGGTTCTTCGGCCACCCCGAGGTATACATCCTGCTGCTGCCCTCCATCGGCGTGCTCTCCCATGTCATCCCGGCCTTCGCCCGCAAGCCCCTGTTCGGTTATAAATCGATGGTCGGCGCCATGCTCGCGGTGGCCACCATCGGCATGGTGGTGTGGGCCCACCACCAATACACCATCGGCATGTCCCTGGGCGCGGTCACCTATTTCATGATCGGCACCATCCTGATCTCGATACCGGTGGGGCTGATGATCTTCAACTTCATCGCCACCATGTGGCGCGGCGCCATGACCTTCGAAACCCCGATGCTGTTCGCGGTGGGCATTATTCTGATGTTCACCTTCGGCGGCTTGAGCGGAGTGATGCTGGCGGTGGTGCCCGCGGACATGCAGTATCATGACAGCATGTTCGTGGTCGCCCACTTCCACTATGTACTGATGCCGGGGGCGGTATTCGGCCTCTTTGCCGGAGTCTTCTACTGGCTGCCGAAGTGGACCGGTCACATGTATGACGAAAAGCTGGGAAAACTCTTTTTCTGGATCAACGTGATCAGCTTTAATATCACCTTCTTCCCGCAGCACTTCCTCGGCCTCGCCGGGATGCCGCGAAGAATCGTCGACTACAACATGATCTTTACCGAGTTCAACGTGATATCGAGTATCGGCGCGATGGTCTTCGGTCTCAGCCACCTGCTGTTTCTCTACATCGTCATCAAGACCATTCGCGGCGGTAAGAAGGCAGAGAAACGGGCCTGGGAAGGGGCGAAAGGCCTCGAATGGGAGCTCGACTCACCACCCGCTTTCCACACCTGGACTGTGGCACCACAAATCAAGTAGGAGGCTGGATGGCAATGCGAATTCCTGCTTTTCAAACACCCGAACTGAGGCGCAAGAATGTCCGTCTGGCATGGATACTGGCCGGACTGGCACTCTTTTTCCTCATCACCTCATTTCCCTTCTGGAAGGGTATATTCAGCATTGTCGGCACCCAGGCAGTGCAATGAGTGAATCCATGGCAGACAACCGACGCAAGAATCGCCGCACAACACTGCTGTTGTCCCTGGTGGTGGTGGCGATGTTCGGCTTCGGTTTCGCCCTGGTCCCGCTCTACAATCTCTTCTGCCAGATTACCGGGACCCAATCCCTCGCCCAACGCAGCGAGATCGGTAAGATTGCCCAGGTCGCGGATGGTGTGGACGATAGCCGCTGGGTGACGGTGAAGTTCGACACCACGGTCAATCCGAATCTGCCCTGGGAGTTCAACGCCGAAACCACCAAGATGCGCGTCCATCCCGGCCGGACCTACGAGATCAACTTTCACGCCCGCAACCGCAGTAGCGCCTCGGTGACCGGTCAGGCGATACCGAGCGTAGCCCCCTGGCAGGCAACGCCCTATTTCAGCAAGATGGAGTGTTTCTGTTTCAACAAGCAGAGGCTCGACGGTAGCCAGGAGACAACCATGCCGCTACGTTTCATGGTCTCCACGGATCTGCCGCAGGAGATTAACTCATTGACCCTCTCGTATAGCTTCATGCGCCTGAAAGAGGGAGAACAGGGAGAGAAGGAGAGCGACTCGCCACAGCTGATCGCGGCGAACGACGAAAAGCGGTCAACAGACAACATAAAACGATTAGATTGACTATGACAATAAGATCTACAACCAGAGGAGCATCAGCATGTCGGTAAAGGAACATAGCGGGGATTATTTCATACCCGATCCCAGTCCATGGCCTATCATTGGCATGGCTTCCCTGCTCATGACTCTGTTCGGTGGCGCATTGGCCATGAACGGGGTTTCGATCGGCAGCTACCTGGTGATCGCGGGGCTGCTGCTCTTTTTCGTCCTGCTCTACGGCTGGTTCCGGGATGTCATCGGCGAGAACCTGAGCGACTGTTATAACAAGCAGGTCGACACCTCGTTCCGCATGGGCATGTTCTGGTTCATCGCCTCCGAGGTCTTCTTCTTCCTCAGTTTTTTCGGCTCCCTCTACTATATCCGTAACATCGCCCTTCCCTGGCTCGGCGGCGATGGCTATCTCGGCGTAACCAACGAGATTCTCTACAGCGGTTTCGAGGCTGTCTGGCCCTCGCACGGACCCGGCGAACTGGGGGGTGATTTTAAACCGATGGGGGCATGGGGCATACCCGCGCTCAATACCCTGATCCTGCTTACCAGCGGCGCCACGATCACCTGGGCGCACTGGGGATTGAAACTCGACAACCAGAAGCAGCTGGTATGGGGCCTGATCGCCACCATTGCATTGGGCGTGCTTTTCGTCGGCTTTCAGGCCTACGAATATGGACATGCCTATTCTGACCTCAACCTCACGCTGGAGTCAGGCGCCTATGGCTCCACATTCTACATGCTGACGGGATTTCACGGCTTTCACGTCACCATGGGGGCGGTGATGTTGATGGCCATTCTCGGACGCAGCCTGAAGAGCCACTTCAGCGCCCACAACCACTTCGCCTTCGAGGCCGTGGCCTGGTACTGGCATTTCGTCGATGTGGTCTGGCTGGGTCTCTTCGTCTTCGTATACTGGCTCTGAGTGCCGCCTATTGCGGCAGCAGGCCATGAGGCTGCAGCAGACCGAAGAAGTAACCCGCCATGAGAATGATGAACAGCAGTAGAGACAAGACGACCCGCAGGGTCAACGCGCGGACCACGCGGGTACTTTCGTTCCTGCCGTCATCTTTGGCCATGTAGTACATTCCCTGAAACAGGGAGAAGAGAATGAATGCCAAGACCAGCAGCACCGGTAGTTTGAAAATGATGTCCATGATATCTCCCGGTCCGGAATTGAAAGGTTCAGCCTGCCGATACCGCAGTAACAGGAACAGATAATATCACTATAGCCCCTATGACCAGCAGCACCCGTCAATTTCGCGCCCAGGCTATCCCTACAGTAATCATGGTAATACTGGCGCCCCTGTTTTGCGGCCTCGGACTGTGGCAGCTTGATCGTGCAGAACAGAAGCGCAGCCAGGGCTCGGCCCTCGAGATGCGGCGCAAGCAGCCCCAGCTGTCGCTTAACGGCCCCCTGCCGGATGCAGAGCAACTGCTATTTCGCAAGGTAAAAGCCGAGGGACGTTATCTGAACCAGAGCAGCGTGTTGATCGAAAACCGCAAGCATCAGGGCAAAACCGGATACCATCTCGTTACCCCTTTGCAACTCCTAGAGAATGCTGGCGTGGTGCTGATCAACCGTGGCTGGATCGCCCATGATCAGCTCGACCGGGCCCTGCTCGAGGCAGAAATCGAAGAGACGGTCAGGATAGAGGGCGAGGTCAGGATTCCACGGCCACCGGCCATCGAACTTCAGCAGGTCGGCGCCGAGCCAAGCGCCGAACCTCCCCGCTGGCCCTTTCTCACCCTGGACCGTTTCAGTGACTGGTCTGACCTCGAAATCCTCCCCGTTGTCGTCTTGCAGTCGCCACAAGACAGGCACGGTTTCGTTCGCCAGTGGCCCCACCCCAGGGTCAGCGACCTGATGCATATCGGCTATGCCGTGCAATGGTTTGCCTTTGCCCTCATTACCCTGCTGGTCTGGTTGCGTCTGTCGCTGCACAAGCCGAAGGAAAAAGAACAAGGAGTCAACCGATGACCAGCCTAGTCGACAACGGCAAGCCGCGCTCTCTAGCCTCTCTGTGGCTGTTGATCGCACTCTTCGCGCTGCCGATGATTGCCGCCTGGGTGCTCTTTCTCAATCCCCAATGGCTGCCCGCGGGCCGTACCAATCACGGTGAGCTGATCGATCCGCCGAGGCCTGTCGAGTCGCTGCGATTGCAGACAGCGGCGGGCGACTGGTTCGACTGGCAGTCAGTACAGGATATGTGGAGCATGACCCTGGTCAGCGAGGGTGGTTGCGATGCCGCCTGTATCGAGATCCTGATCCTCGCGCGCCAGCTGCGTCGCGCCACCGGTGCCAACCGTCAGCGTATCGCCCGCCTTTTGATTCTCATGCCCGATGCCAATGGCCGACTCGAGCTGCCCGATCTGGGAGGACTCGAAGGCACCCAGCTGCTGATCGCCGACAGCAGCCAGCGCGGCGGCATCGAATCGCTGTTTCCGCTACAGTTGGCGGAACAGGCGATTCCGATCTTTCTCATCGATCCCCGGGGCGATCTGATGATGAAGCACGACACCACCAAGATCAGCTCCAAAGAGATCCTGCAGGATCTGGAAAAACTACTCAAAGCCTCTGAAAACTGGGCTCAAGGAGGTCGCTATGGCCATCAGTAACATTTCGACCCAGCAGAGCGTCAGCTTTGCCTGGCGCCACTACTACGAGATGACCAAACCCAAGGTCGTCCTGCTCATCGCCTTTACCGCACTGGTCGGCATGCTGCTCTCCCATGATGGTCTGGCGCCCTTGCAGCCGCTGCTCTTCGGACTGCTCGGCATCTCCCTGGCCGCCGCCTCGGGTGCTGTGATCAACCATGTCATCGATCAGCGCATCGATGCCATGATGGACAGAACCAGCTGGCGCCCCATACCCAGCGGCCACATGGACACCCCCCATGCGATGAGCTTTGCCCTGGTGCTGGGCGCGATTTCGATGCTGCTGCTCTACTTCCTGGTCAATCCGCTGACCGCCCTGCTTACCTTTTTCGCCTTGATCGGGTATGCGGTCGTCTACACCCTCTATCTGAAGCGCAACACGCCGCAAAACATCGTCTGGGGCGGTTTGGCCGGGGCTGCCCCGCCACTGCTCGGCTGGTGCGCCATCACCGGTGAGGTCACCGTCGAATCCTTTCTGCTGCTGTTGATCATTTTTATCTGGACCCCACCCCACTTCTGGCCGCTGGCGATCCACCGCCGCGACGACTACGCCAAGGCCGATGTGCCGATGCTCCCGGTCACCCACGGTATCGACTTCACCAAGCAGCAGATACTGATCTACACCATTATGCTGCTGGCGGTCACCCTGCTCCCCTTCGTCATACAGATGAGCGGCTATCTCTATCTCTGCGGCGCGCTGGTACTGGGTTGTCTCTTTATCTACCATGCCGTGAAGTTGCTGCGCAGTGATGGTCGCGAACACGCCATGAAGACCTTCGCCTTTTCGATTCTCTACTTAAGCCTGCTCTTCACCCTGTTGCTGGCCGATCACTATCTGCAATTGCTGCTGCCCGCTATAACCGCAAGCTGACCGTGATGCACCACCGACATGCATAGGGTGCGGCTTAGCGAGGCTAAAAATCCTGATCTAGCTATTTTTCATCTTCATTGGACCGAAGCTGCCGCTTCTGCCCGTAATTCACATATATGATTGGGAAAACAGTGGCATTGAGAGGCATCGGACGTTTACCATAGGCTATCGCATCCATCACGTCAGACTAGGGATTGAATCCGGTGAAAGCGCTCTTTGGAAAACTGCTCCACGGCACCACGCAACTGCTCAACCGAATCGCCCGCCTCTACCACCCCCGCACACTGCGGGAGAAGGGCTGGATATGGGGCAGCGGCCTGGGCGTGATCACCCTCGCGGTGATGCTTTTTCTCCTCGGTCTCTACTGGAGCAGCGTGCCGGAGCCCTTCGATGTGCGTGACAACACCCGCAGCATGCTCAAGGAGATGAACCTGGAACCGGTCACCGGCTCCTACACCACCGCCAGCCTAATCGGCGTCATGGAGACCCTGCTGGAAAAACCGGGGGGCTATCTGAGCAACGACATCATGCCGCCGAGCGTCTTTCTCGATAATATCCCCAACTGGGAGTTCGGCGCCCTGACCCAGGCCCGGGACCTGGCGCGCTCACTGCGCAACGACATGAGCCGCTCCCAGTCCCAATCCCTGGAGAACGAGGATCTGGCCATCGCCGAACCCCAGTTCAACTACAGCAACGACTCCTGGATCTTTCCCTCCACCGAGGGGGAGTACCGCAAGGGCCTGGAGGCACTCAAACGCTATCTCAGCGGCCTCTCCCAACAGGGTCAGGAGAGTACTCAATTCTTCGCCCGCGCGGATAATCTGCGTGACTGGTTGGCTGTTGTCGAAAAGCGCCTTGGCAGTCTCTCCCAGCGCTTGAGCGCCAGTGTCGGACAGGATCGCATCAATACCGACCTGGCCGGGGATCCCGCCGCGGCGCAATCCACCACCACCTCGGACCATGTCAGGGTACAGACCCCCTGGCTGGAGATCGACGATGTCTTCTACGAGGCCCGTGGCGCGACCTGGGCCCTGATCCATTTCCTTCATGCAGTGGAGATCGATTTCCAGGAGATCCTGAGAAAGAAGAACGCCCTGGTAAGCCTGCGCCAGATCATCCGTGAGCTGGAAGCCACCCAGGGTTCAATCAGCAGCCCAATGGTATTGAATGGCAGCGGATTTGGCATCTTCGCCAACTACTCGCTGGTCATGGCCTCCTACATCTCAAGGGCAAATGCGGCGGTGATCGACTTGAGAAGTCTCTTGAGTCAGGGATAGATGTAATCCCGGTCAACCGCCCTAACTGTTTTTCGAACCCTTCTTGCTATCCGTTACCGTGGATGATGCTGCGGCACCGGTATTTTGCTCTTCCTCGGCTGTTGAGTCGTCCGGTCCGCTGCGCCTCCGCCTCCTGCGTAGCGCAGCGATAAGTTCACGATCTCGCTTTGCGAAATAGATATCCTCTTCCGCGTTTCCCTTGAGCCACAGCTTGTTGAAGGAGTCAGACATATCTCACCCGGTTTCACCGAGCCGGTGTCATGCCGTAGGATCTAAGGAGAGAGACGAACTCCCGCAGCGCCTCCACGCCACTCGCCTCCGCCTGGGCGCACCACTGGCTCAGGGCCTCGAGGCGTTTGTCGTGGCTGGAAGCCTGCTGATCCCAGATCGCCTGCAGCTTGAGCTTGAACTCATAGACCTTGTTCAACGCGGCGTTGGTGTCGAGGATCTCCTTCAACTGCACAAGGTCGCTGTCGCTCAACAGCATGCGGTCCCGGCGCACCAGTCGCTGGGCGCTGCGGTAGAGGCGCCGAATCGGGCGTTTGGCCCTTCTGATCTCATCACGGAATACCGGCTTCATGACCTTGCGGCGATAGTCGCTGAAGAGCTGCAGGCGGTTGGCGGTGAGTGCCTTTATCGCATCCATATCGAGCTGGGGTCGTTCGTCGATAAAGGAGCGCTTGGGAGCGACCTTGAGCACCCGTGCCAGACCCAAGACGGAAAAGGTTCTGATATAAAACCAGCCCAGGTCCAACTCCCACCAGCGGTTCGACAGCTTGGCCGAACTGGCGAAGGCGTGATGGTTGTTGTGCAGCTCCTCTCCACCGATGAAGAGGCCCCAGGGAAGGATATTGGTGGAGGTATTTGGGATTTCGAAATTTCGATAGCCCCAATAGTGGCCGATGCCGTTGATCACACCTGCCGCCCAGAAGGGAATCCAGATCATCTGGATCGCCCAAACCGTAATACCCGCGGGGCCAAGCAGGACAATCTCGAGCATCAACAACAGCACGATGCCCGAGTAGTTGTGCCGTTGATAGAGATTCCGCTCCAGCCAGTCATCGGGGGTCCCCTTGCCGTAACGCTCCAGGGTTTCCGCATTCCCGGCCTCCTCCTGGTAGAGCTCCGCCCCCTGCCACAACACCTTGCTCAATCCCCTGGTCTGCGGACTGTGGGGATCGTCCTCGGTTTCGCACTTCGCATGATGCTTGCGATGGATCGCCACCCATTCGCGGGTCACCATACCGGTGGTGAGCCACAGCCAGAGACGGAAGAAGTGGCTCAGCAGCGGGTGAAGTTCGAGTGCCCTATGGGCCTGGTGGCGATGGAGAAAGATCGTCACAGAGACGATGGTTACATGGGTAAGGACCAGGGTGAGGATAATAAGGTCAGATAGGGATAAATCAAATAAGCCGTTGAATATCATGAATAACCTTCTGGTATTTTTGATGCATTGCCGAAACCGGCAAGGGAATCATTGATCGCGGGAGCCCCAATTAGTAAAAACAGCTCATCGCCGGATGCTGCATGCAGCGAGATTACCACCAAAGTATATACGGAATTTTACCGATTTCATCTCCCTGAACTCCTCGTGGAATTGCCAAATATCCCGCTGTAACAAGCCGGATTCAAGATCACGGTTTCGCGTTTATTGGCCGCTCGTTCCAGATCATTGCTTGGCGCTAGGTAAGGGAGAGCAGTGCCGAGACCAACATTTTCGAATCGTAGTAAGGGGCGCTCTGAGCAGTGACAAGGGTTGTGTCGATGACCTGGATACCGAACTCCTGCAGATGCTTGGCAGAGAGTCCCGACGGGTAGTGACCGTTTTTGTTGTCAAGGAGGATAAAATTCAAAAGGTTTCCCTTGGCGCGATCGGACTGTCCCCTACCCAAATAGTGCAGCAATCGACGCACGGCGTCGTCGAGCCCCATCCCCAGCTGTTCCGGATCCTTTCCCAGATTCGGCACGTAGACCTTGGGACAGCCGTTTTCCGCTATCGCTGCACCGACGCCTCGAGGCATCAGGTTGGCCACCAGGCTGGAATAGAAGCTGCCGGGCGGATAGACAATCAGATCCGCTTTCTGGATCAGCTTGTGATTTTTTTTACGCAGCTGCGATTCCACGGGCGCATAGCTATCCCTCTGCCGCGAGAGGCAGAGATGCTTCACCGGGCTCTCAAGGGGAGAGACCTCCTTGCCGGTTAGGAGGTGCTGACCGACGATGCGGCTGCCATCCTCCAGCTCCGCCGCCAGATGGTAGTTGTCGTTAACCACCGCACGCACCATTCCCTGCACGCCGACCAGTTTTTCGAAGAGAAATATGATCGGATCGAGATGTTCATGGTTGTTGAGATAACCCCCGGTCAGAACCAGGTTGCCGATGCTGGCTCCACGCAGATCGAACTTCGCCGGCATGGCATCGTAAAAGTATCCCAACTGGTTACGGATGATACGCCGGATCGGATTGCTCACCGGTTCCACCAGCGGGTGTCTGCCTCTGATCATCGACTCCAGCTGGTGCAGCAGCTCGCCCTTGCCGGTCTTCCCGGAAAAACGGTAGGTCAAAAGATCGTAGACCTCCGGGTGGCCGGTAACGGTCTCATCCGCCAATGCGATGAGGCGGCTGCGCAGATCGCCGATCGAGGGCATGTCGAACGCCTGCCGCAGCTTGGCGGAACTGCCGCCGGAGTCGAAGGGGGTGACCAGATGAATCGAGTTGTGGGTGTAGTTTTTCAATACCCTGCTCACTTCATTGAGGGCGCTGCCCCCGCTGAAGAAGAGCATCCTGGGTCCAAGTTCAGGGCTCTTTTGGTAGCGACTGATACGGAGGGGATCGGGAATGCGCACTGCGCGGGTTACATAGGTGCCTTTCATGAAGCGTCTATTCGCTCAACTGCCGCTCGCAGTGCTCTATAGGGTCTACAATGATCCCGGTTTGAAAACAGAAAAGATACACAATCACCACCAGACAGGCTAATTATAGTATGGAATCCATGTTGCAGAAGAGCTTCCCCGATTTAGCGCGTAACCCGACTCTCCAACCATCTCCATTTCTAATTGTATCGAGGTTGGATAAACTCCCTGGCATATCTCTATGAACAGTGACATGATGTAGGTATGAACCTATCGGCAAGCCAAATCGACGCCAACAACAACGATCGCGACAAGAACCTCACCATGGCTGTTTATGCACTGCAGGCGATATCGTTCCTGTTCGTGGTTACCTTTCTGGTTGCTGTCATCATCAATTATGTCAAACGTGATGATGTCAGGGGAAGCTGGCTGGAATCACACTTCAGGTGGCAGATACGCACCTTCTGGTTCAGCCTGCTGTGGATGAGCATCGGTTTCGTCACCTCCTTTATCCTCGTAGGCTATCTGCTGCTGTTTGCCAATGCGGTCTGGTTGATCTACCGCATCATCAAGGGCTGGCTGAGACTCTCGGAAGGAAGGGAGATGTATAGCTTGAGCAACGGCTGAATTTCTCGAGTATGCAACAACCGCGTCACCCAGCCCTATCGATGCAGCGCTTCAAAGAGGCCCTGATCCGCGGGGCGATCTGGGCCTTTATCGGCCTCCTCTACGCCATGCTGTTTGTCTTCCTGGCCGCGTTTGCCGACCATTGGCGGCTGCCCATCGATTCCAATCTCATTGCCGCCGTGCTTGCCGGCACCCTGGGCGCCCTGATCTACAGCAGTATGCGGCTTGCGGTATTGATGACAACCATTGTCTCACCCCTCTCCATCTTCTATTTCATTCTCAGCGATCCGCCGGTAGACCTGCTTCTGCTCCTGATCCTGGTCTCTGTCGCGGGAGCGGTTGTCGGCGCCCTCTACGGGATCTTTTCCATGGGCTCCAGGGTGAATCGTGCGGATGCAAAAACCCTGGCCGGGTTCAGTGCCGGCTGGTTGGCCGCGCTCGTCTATCTGCTGCTTTCCAGCGCTACCGATGCGATCCCGATCAGTATCATGGTGGCCCTGCTCTGTCCCCTGACCGGTATCCTCTATGTCGCCATGGTACCCGGGTTTATCAAGCTCTACGACAACCTGTTGCCGCCGTTGGGAGATGGCTTGATGGTGGGTGTCGGGGTATCGGCTTTTATCGCCCTCTGTTTATTCGTCATGATCGGCAGTATCGACGACAGTGTCGCCGGACCCATGGTTGACGCCTTGAACGTGATTCACAACAACCTGCCGGGCGCGGTGGCGGGGGGTATCATCGGCGCCGGATTGGCGGGTATCGCCTCGGGGCTGCTGTTGACCGACTGGCAGGACCTATAGCTCGATCTACTACTGTGACTCTTCAAAAAAGAGTCCGCAAATGAACGCTAATAAACGCAAATTGTTACCTGATTACTCACAATACTCAGCCATTGATTCCGCTCTCGATTTAAGCACAGTAGTCTCTGTGGACTTGAGTTGTCTAGGAAAGCGTTGGCCGCAGGGAAGCGGCCATCGAGCGCCCAGGGATGGGTTCACAGCGACTTTCCTAGACAACTCAAGTCCACAGAGACGGTCCCAGATGATGCACCGAATGCCAGTGTGATCCAGAAACTGCGATAGGTTAGAGTTGGGTAATCCTCCTTCGCTACCACTCCGAATGGACGAAACCCCACTCCGGGTGGTCCAGGCGCTCATAGGTGTGGGCGCCGAAGGCGTCGCGTTGCGCCTGGGTCAGGTTTTGCGGCAGGCGCTCGGTGCGGTAGCTGTCGAAATAGTTGAGGCAGGCGCTCAGTACCGGAACCGGAATCCCGGCGATGGTGGCAAACCCTATCACCCTGCGCCATGCCCCCTGCAACCCCTGTAGCTCGCTCCCCAAGGCGGGATCAAGCATCAGGTTCCGCGGTTTCTGCTCCTTTGCATAGGCATCGCGAATGGGATCGAGCAGGCGCGCCCTGATAATGCATCCCCCCTTCCATATCCGTGCAATCTCCGCCAGGTCGATCGACCACTCATAGCGTTCCGAGGCGCTTTGAATCAGGTCCAGTCCCTGTGCATAGGCGGTAATCCTCGACGCGTAGATAGCGCCATGGAGGTCAGCCAAGAGGTATTCCCTCTCCGCCGGAGGCTTCAGCGTCGGCCCCTGGAGCAGACGGGATGCCGACATCCGCTGCTCCTTCAGGGAGGAGAGCAGCCGTGCATCCACCGCGGCGGCAATCCCGGGCACGGCCACAGCCTGTTCCAGGGCTGCCTGAACGGTCCAGCGCCCGGTACCCTTCTGACCCGCCTTGTCCACCACCAGGCTCACCAGCGGTAGGCCACTGTCGCCGTCCACGGTCTTCATCACCTGGGCCGTCAGTTCAACCAGAAACGACTCCATCGGCCCCTGGTTCCACTGTTCGAACTGCTCGGCCATCTCGCTTTCAGCGAGACCCAGACCCCGCCCCATCAGGTCATAGACCTCAGCCAAAAGCTGCATGTCCGCATATTCGATACCGTTGTGCACCATCTTGACGAAATGGCCGGCACCGTCAGGTCCCACATGGGTGACACAGGCTCCCGCCTCGGTCTGGGCGGTGATCGCCTCGAATACCGCGCTTACTTCTGCATAGGACTCCCGCGATCCTCCCGGCATCATCGAGGGGCCGAGTCGCGCCCCCTCCTCGCCGCCGGAGATGCCGACACCGACAAAATGAAGCCCTTTGTCGCGAAGGGTACGCTCACGGCGCCGGGTATCCTCGAACCATGAGTTACCGCCATCCATGATGATGTCGCCGGGTTCCAGGAGCAGGATCAAGCGTTCGATCACCTGATCCACCGGATCTCCCGCCTTGATCATCAAGAGGATACGCCGCGGTCGCTCCAGCATGGCGACAAAGCGGGCCATCTCCGGATCGCCGCCAAAGCGCCGATCCCGGTTTTGCGACAAAAACTCCGTGATTGCCTCGCTGCGCCGATTCCATACCGCAACCGGGAAACCCTTATCCTCCATGTTCAGCGCCAGGTTGCGTCCCATGACCCCGAGTCCGATGAGGCCGATATGAAACTGCTTCTGTTCAGACATCGTCTGTTCCTATCAGTGGTATTCGTGGTTCACTCGCTTGGGACATCCGCTAATAACCCAAGCGTTGATCTTCTGGCAGCGATCGGGCTGCCCGGTTATCCATCAACCAGTCCCCCCCCAGTGCAAGGGCGGCCGGTACGTCGTGATTTACCAGGGCGCTGCGAACCGCATCGGCCTTCTCCTCCCCCTGCACCATGACCAGGAGGTGGCTGGCGCCTTGGATCACCGGAGGCGTGATGGTCAAGCGCTGCAACGGCGACTTGGTGGCGATCGCCGGTATCACCCGCCGCTCCTCTTCATCCAGGGCCACCGAACCGGGAAATATCGACGCCGTGTGTCCATCGTCCCCCACGCCGAGCAGGAGGATGTCGATCCGCTGCGGCAGAACCAGTTCGTAGGCCCTCGCCGCCTTGTCGGGATCCTCTTCGCCGCACATGCGGTAGACATTCATGCCTTCGGGTCGATCACCATCGGGAAACAGGCTGTGCATCACCGAGAAGTAGTTGCTCTCCGGGGTGTTCACCGGCACACAGCGCTCATCGCCGAAATAGAGGTTGATGCGCGACCAGGGAAGCTCCTTGCGCGCAGCCAGGCGCTGATAGACGGGCAGCGGCGTCGCGCCGCCGGCCAGCATCAGATGGCATCGCTGCGACGCCTCGAGCACCTGCTGGATCTTGTTGAAGATCCACCGCTCCGCCTGTTCGACAAACTCCGATTGGTCGACAATGAAACGTTCCATCAGCAGATCTCCCGCCATTGACGACCTTGACCATGCATCAGATTTTCGGCCTCCACGGGGCCTTCGCTGCCCTCTGCGTAGAATACGGGTTGTCGTTTTATCGCCCCCTCCCAACTGCTAAGAATGGGCGTCACGAAGCGCCAGGCAAACTCCACCTCGTCGCGTCGGGCAAACAGCGTGGCATCCCCCTTTACCGCATCGAGCAAGAGTCGTTCATAGGCATCCCTGATCGGATGAGCGTAAGTCTCGGAGTAGCTGAAGTCCATCTCCACCGAAGCCACCTCCATCTCGCCACCGGGGCGCTTGCTGGAGATTTTCAGGGCCATGCCCGCATCGGGCTGGATGCGGATGGTCAACACATTCGGTTCGAGATCCTGGCAGACATCGTCACGCCCAAACAGGCATAAGGGTACGGGACGAAACACCACGGAGATCTCCGTCAGGCGCTGCGAAAGGTGCTTGCCGACGCGCAGAAAGAACGGCACGCCCTGCCAACGCCAGTTGTCGATAAAACACATGATGGCGGCGTAAGTAGGCGTTCTCGACTCCCGATCCACGTTCTCCTCGTCGCGGTAACCGCGGTACTGGCCGAACACCACATTCTTGAAGACCTCCTCTGCGGTGAATTGGCGCAGGGAGCGAAGCACTTCAACCCGCTTGTCGCGTATATCATCGGCGGCGAAGGAGACCGGAGGTTCCATGGCGCAGAGGGAAAGAACCTGAAGCAGGTGACTCTGTACCATATCCCGCACCACGCCGGTCCTGTCGTAGAACCTGCCCCGTCCCTCGACGCCGATCGACTCTGCCGCGGTGATCTGAACGTGGTCGATATATTTACGATTCCATAGCGGCTCGAATATGGTGTTGCCGAGACGGGCAACCAGGATATTCTGTACCGTCTCCTTGCCCAGATAGTGATCGATGCGATAGACCTGATCCTCCTGCAACACCTCGGCGACGATCCGGTTCAGATCGCTCGCCGATTCAAGATCACGTCCATAGGGTTTCTCCAAAATGATCCGGGTCCAGGGGCTATCAGCGCCGCCCGCCTGCAGCAGACCGGCCTCACTCAGGCGGTGTAGGATTATGGGTGCAGCGGAGGGAGGTGTGGCCAGGTAGAAGAGACGGTTGCCGTCGCTGCCGATGAGTCTCTCCACCGCCTCCAATCCGTTGCGCAATGCCGCATAACCCTCAGGGTCCTCAAAATTGCCCTCCACATAGCTGATGCGCTGGCTGAATCCCTGCCACAGCTTTTCGTCGATGGGTTGGGCTCGGGAATAGTTACCGAGGCCATCCAGCAGAAGATCGCGATATTGATCATCGCTTTGCGGACTGCGGCTGTAGCCGATCACGGCGAAACGCTCATCCAGCGCCTCTTCCCGCACCATGTTATAGAGCGCGGGTATCAGTTTACGCCTGGTCAAGTCGCCTGCGGCGCCGAAAATGACCAAGACACAGGGCTCCAACCGGTCCGCCTGTAGAAACAACTCGCTGGCGTCAATGCGTTGATGAGGAGAAAGATCTGTGACTCTCATATGACCCGCCTTTGGGCTTCTTTTTTTGTTCTCGGACCATTTTATCCTATGTTTTATCACTAAAACCTGTATCAATCATGCTGCTTACTGCAATCAGATTGACAACTGTGTGCGATAGCTTGCATATCCCGCAATTTTGTAGGAGTTAGTGTAGCCTGCAATTAAAATTATTCCCAAATCCGTTGTATAATTACCATCCATAAACAAGTAATACGAATGAAACGATTTTAGCCGCCGGGCTGTCTAATCGATTTGGTTGGTACTCCATCATTACGAAAAAATGGCTACAGATCCGACTAACTGACCCATCGGTCTTGCCGGCGGTGTCATTGATGCTGTTTGGTTTACAGACTGCCGCCATCGGCGGCATATACCAAGGATCTGTCGCTTCAGCACATAATGCCTAACACTGTTTTTACTTTTTTATTTGCTTCGGGAATTACACATTGCATCAAGATATCAAGATTGGCGTGTTTGTCGACGCCGAAAATGTTCGTTACAACGGTGGATACCAACTGCGCTATGACATCCTGAGGATGTTCGCAGCGCGTTATGGAGGATCGCTGCTTAGACTCAACACCTACATAGCCTTCGATCAGGAACGCGCCAAGGAAGATCCGGAGTATCGTCGTCGTGCCATGACCTATCAGCAAATGGTCAGGGAGTTTGGCTGGAAGGTAATAGTCAAGAACGTCCGCCGCTATACCGATGATGAGGGTAACATCACCACCAAGGCAAACGCGGATCTGGATATGGCGGTTGACGCCATGTTGCAATCGGACAAGCTCGATCTGCTGCTGCTGGTCACCGGCGATGGCGATTTTCTCCAAGTCGTCACCGCCCTGCAAGATCGCGGCTGTCGGGTAGAACTCCTCGGCTTCCGTAACGTTTCCCAGGAATTACGACGTCTCGTCGATGACTACTATTCGGGCTTTCTGATCCCCGACCTGTTACCGATCTCCTATGAACCCCGAAATGAGTGGGGTGAACCGGGCTCCTGCGTCCGCGGTGTCTGTGCAAAATGGTTTCCCGAAAAGGGTTACGGTTTTCTACGATTTCTCAAGCGTATCGATCCCAATATGTGGATCATCGATCCGCGCCAGGATGGCTCCCCTTACGAAAGCGTCTTTTGCCATGCCAACGAACTGGCCGATGAGGTCACCGACGAGGTGATGTCGAATCGGGACTCCATACTCGAGTTCTACATCCAAAAGAGTGACAAGGATGAGGGCTACGTGGCAAACAACGTGCGGCTGGTGCCCAGCTACGGGGGGTCAGGCCTCTAACGATCCCTGATCAATACAGGAATCAAGGGAGCGTCAGCTCGGATCGAGGACGGTCTGGTAGCCGACGGTTCTGTCCGTGGCGCGAATTATGGTGCCGCCACGCAGGGGATAGCTTCCCGTTTCACGGTCGGCACAATAGAGTTTCAGCGACTCTTTTATCACCGGAAAGGCAAGCCTGTCCCAGGGTATCTCCTGCTCGTGGAACAATCTGACCTCCAGGCTTTCGTCGCCGGCGGCAAACTCAAGGTCGAGCAGCCGGCTGCGGAACAGCAGGTAGACCTGGTTTATGTGCGGCAGATTGAAGAGGGTGTAGAGCCCATCTATCTCCACCCGGGCACAAGCCTCCTCAAGGGTTTCCCGTGCAGCCCCTTGCTGACTGGTCTCGCCGTTCTCCATAAATCCTGCCGGCACGGTCCACAGGCCGTAGCGCGGTTCGATCGCCCTGCGGCAGAGGAGAATCTGCCGCTGCCACACAGGAATACATCCGACGACGATCTTTGGATTCTGGTAATGCACGGCACTGCAGCTCTCGCATACATACCTTGGCCTGTTGTCACCCTCGGGGACCTTGACCCCGACCTCCGCACCGCAGTGGCTGCAATACTTCATTCTTCAGAACCTATCGACTTAGCAGACAATATTGTCGCCGATTGTTGAAAACTCAGCCCGGAAGTCTATCACTCCCGGGCCAGGAATCACTGTTTACCGAGAATAGATGTCGTGTTGGCACCCGCTACAGCTCCCCCGGATTGTTGCTGTGAACCTGACTCCGGCAGTCAAAGGTACGACAACAGGCTAGTGACAATGATTCCTGATATGATGTCGCACCCATTGAATTAGCCAGCAGTCCACAACGAACACGCAACGCCCCACGCCATGAAGCCAATAGAGAAGATGTCGGAACAGATCCCAGAGGTCAATCTCGATGAAGCAATCGCCGCCATTGACCTCGGCTCAAACAGTTTTCATCTGATTGTTGCTCGGGTCATAGAGGGCCACCTGCAGATCATCGATAGAATGAAGGAGACCGTCAGACTTGGTGAGGGTCTGACCAGGGACAAGCGCCTCGAACCCCACGTGGCCGAACGTGCCCTGGAGTGCCTGCGGAGATATGCGCAACGACTGCGCCCCCTGCCGGCGGAGAACGTCCGCGTCGTCGGCACCAACACCATGCGCCAGATCCACCCCGACGACAATTTTCACGGCCAGGCGGAGAAGGCGCTGCTGCATCCGATCGAAATCATCGCCGGGCGCGAAGAGGCGCGGCTGATCTATCTCGGGGTCGCCCACGGACTCGCCGCGGGCGATGAAAAGCGCCTGGTGGTCGATATCGGCGGTGGCAGTACCGAGTTGATCATCGGCCAGGGCTATCAGCCCGAAGAGCGGGAGAGCCTGCACATGGGCTGTGTCAGCATAAGCCGCCGATTCTTCGCCGACGGTAAGATTACGCCGCAGGCGATGCGTGATGCAGAGCTTGCCTGCAGCCTGGAGATCCGGCCGGTGAGGTATGAATTCAGGGATGGGGATTGGGCACGGGCAATCGGCAGCTCGGGCAGTATCAAATCGATCGGCAATGCCATCCTGCAGCAGGGCTGGAGCGAAACCGGCATCTGCTGCGAATCGCTGGAGCGGCTGAAACGGACACTGATCGATGCGGGAAGCATCGACAAGATCGCTTTGAAGGGGGTGTCTGAAGAGAGAAAACCGGTATTTGCCGGAGGTCTGGCCGTGCTGTCGGCGATCTTCGAGCAGATCGGCATCGAACATATGGAGGTCTCCTCGGAGGCACTGCGGGAGGGCCTGATCTACGATATGGTCGGCCGCAGCCAGCACGAGGATGCCCGTGACCGCACACTGACGACCCTGATGCGCCGTTACGATGTGGACCAGGAACAGGTTGAGCGCGTGGAGGCAACGGCGCTGGCACTCCTGGAACAGGCGAAAAGGAGTTGGAAACTCCAGGAGCCACGTCACGTCGCGATGCTGTCCTGGGCCACCAAAGTGCATGAAATCGGACTGACGGTATCCCACAGCCAGTTTCAGAAACACGGCGCCTACCTGTTGGAGAAATCGGATCTTTCCGGTTTCTCCCTGCAGGAACAGAAGGTCCTCGCCGCCATGGTCAGGGGTCATAGGCGGAAATTTCCCAGCGACGTCTTCGAGGCCCTGCCCAGGGAGGTGGTGAACTGCACCAAGCAGCTCTCTATCCTGCTTCGACTCTCGATATTGACCCATCGGGCCAGGTCATCCGTTGCCAAACCCATACCTCGACTCGAGGTGGAAGAGAACCGGATATCCCTGGTATTTCCCGAGGAGTGGATCGCCCACCATCCATTGACCCGGAAAGAGCTGGAGCAGGAGGCCGACTACCTGGAAGCGGCGGGCTATCTGCTCAGGTTCTCCTGAAGCAGCGGACGCAGCGCGCCCAGCAGTTCCTCGCTGCTGGCGCCGTGGGAGATCTTTCGCACCAACCTACCCTGCATATCGATGATGTAGGTGTCCGCGGTGTGGTCGACGACATAGGGTGCGTCACGCTGCTTGTCCACAATGCGATAGGCGGCGCCATAACGCCCCACAACCTCGTCTATCTCACGCTTGCTTCCGGTGAGGCCGATGAGTGAAGCATGGAAATACTCGACATACTCCTGCAAGCGCTGCGGGGTGTCACGATCCGGATCGACACTCACAAACAGCGGCTGTATCTGAAGGCGCTCAGCGGCATCCATCTCAGACAGGGCTGAAGCCATCATGGTTAGATTGGTAGGACAGATATCCGGACACCAGGTATAGCCGAAGTAGAGGAGCACGACCTTGCCCAGGTAGTCGCTCAGACTGACGGGGCCGTGATTGGAAACAAGGGAAAAGTCGCCCCCTGTAGGCTGCGAGGGGATGAAGGGACCGCTGTTATCTTGTCCCTCTCCGGTATCGGGTTGCCAAAGGAAGAGCATCCAGATGAGTATGCCGCCCGCCAGCGCGATGGCCAGGTAAAGAGCCGTTTTCTGCATTATCAAATCTATTGCCAGAGACCTGGCATTGGGTCAAAACACTGGTCGGAAATGGTGAAATACAGACCTAAACGCCAGATTTGACCGGACAAAGTTATTGACTGGGTGCAATCATGCATGACACTCGGGTTTCAATCATTGATATATGACAAATCGCTGCAATTTACCGGGGCTCTCCTCCGGATAGCAGCTGCAGGCTCTGATTCACCAGCTGGCTGTAGTCCCGAAGCAGGGACAACAGTTGAGCATCCTCTTCGCTGAGCGTTTGATTCTGAATCTCCTGCTCCTCAGCGAGGCTATATTTCTTCGCGATCTGCAGCGTCACATGCGACAGGCCTTGATCCAGGGATGCGGCCTTGCGTCGAAGGTCATCCACCAGGAAGTGCGCCCGAATGGAGTTGACCCGATTCCTGTTGTGCATGGCGATCAAGCGCTCTAGGTCGGTTTGCGCCTTTTCTACGCTGCGTTCGATATTGTGTATCTCCCGGACGTCAAACTTCATACTGGTACGCATGGTTCTCAACTGTATGCGCAGTTGCGGCGCCAGCTGTTGCATGGCCTTGTGATGTTCAGCCAGACTCATGAGGGCGGTCTCATCGAGGGGTTCGAAATCCGCACCATCAACCGTCTGCCAGGGGCCCATGGCAATCAGAAGGGCCAATAACATAAGACCACGACTCACAGTAGTCACTGCCTTGGCAAAATTTTCACAATAGCAAGTCATCTCTCCACCCCAGAACAATGGTTATATTTCTGCCATATCCCCTTTGTCTTCCAGCCATTTTTTTCGATCAGACGACCGTTTTTTCGCCAGCATCATGTCCATGACACGGTTCGTATTGTCGCCATGCTTGACCGTCAGCTGGATCAGCTTGCGGGTATCCGGGTGGATCGTTGTCTCGCGCAGTTGCAACGGATTCATCTCACCCAGACCCTTAAAGCGCTGCACATTCACCTTGCCGCGCAGTTTCTCCGCATCGATCCGGTCCAACACGCCCTGTTTTTCCGAATCATCCAAGGCGTAAAAGACCTGCTTACCCACGTCGATCCGGTAGAGCGGCGGCATAGCAATATAGACATGCCCCTGCTCCACGAGTTGCTTGAAATGGCGCAGAAACAGGGCGCACAACAGGGTTGCGATATGCAGCCCGTCAGAATCCGCATCGGCCAGAATACAGATCTTGCCGAATCTCAGGTTCGACAGATCATCGCTGCCAGGCTCTACGCCGATGGCAACGGCGATGTCATGCACCTCCTGGGAGGCCAATACATCGCCGTGCTCCACCTCCCAGGTATTGAGGATCTTGCCCCGCAGCGGCATGATCGCCTGAAACTCCCGATCCCTCGCCTGTTTTGCCGACCCCCCGGCCGAATCGCCCTCGACGAGAAAGAGTTCGCTCCTGCCCGGATCCGCTGAACTGCAGTCGGCCAATTTTCCAGGCAGCGCCGGTCCCTGGGTCACCTTTTTCCTCGCAACCTTACGGCCCGCCCGCATCCTGCTCTGAGCGGATGAAATCGCCATATCGGCAAGCTGTTCACCCACATCCGTGTGCTGATTCAACCAGAGGCTGAAGGAGTCCTTGACCACCCCCGAGACAAAGGCGGCGCACTCCCTTGAAGATAGACGTTCTTTGGTTTGACCGGAGAATTGGGGATCCTGGAGTTTGACGGAGAGCACATAGCAGACACGATTCCATACATCTTCCGGAGTCAGCTTGACACCACGGGGAAGTAGATTCCGGAATTCGCAGAACTCCCTGACCGCGTCCGTGAGCCCCGTGCGCAATCCGTTGACGTGGGTTCCGCCCTGGGAGGTGGGAATCAGGTTGACATAGCTTTCGGTCACCAGTTCTCCGCCCTCGGGCAGCCAGACCACCGCCCAGGCGGCAGTTTCGGCGTTTCCCGACATCTCGCCGACAAACGCCTCTTGAGGTACCTTATCGAGCCCCTGCAAGGCATCCAGCAGGTAGTCTCTCAATCCGTCCTCATAGACCCAGGCCTCCTTCTCACCACTCTTCTCATCGTGGAAAGAGACCTTCAATCCCGGACAGAGCACCGCCTTGGCCCTGAGTACATGGCGCAGCTGGCGGGTGGAGAAGCGCGCCGAGTCAAAATAGTTCGCATCCGGCCAGAAGCGCACCCGGGTACCGGTATTGTTGCGCCCCACCTTACCCACGACCTCCAGATCGGAGACCTTGTGGCCATTGGCAAAGGCCATATTGAACTCCTTGCCATCCCGCCGCACCCACACCTCCAGATGCTTGGAGAGGGCATTCACCACGGAAACACCCACCCCGTGCAAACCGCCGGAGAAGCGATAGCTTTTGTTGGAAAACTTACCCCCGGCATGGAGCTTGGTGAGAATCACCTCGACACCCGGCACACCCTGCTGGGGATGGATATCCACGGGCATGCCGCGGCCATCATCCACCACCTCCAGCGAACCGTCTATATGCAGGGTAACCTCGATCGACTTGGCATAGCCGGCAACGGCTTCATCCACACTGTTGTCTATGACCTCCTGGGCGAGATGATTGGGCCGGGTTGTATCGGTGTACATCCCTGGTCGCTTGCGCACCGGTTCCAGTCCGCTGAGGACTTCGATATCAGAAGCGTCGTAACCACCACTCATCTTACTCTGTCGATCCTATGCATTTGAGTTTTCAACGGCGGGGAGTTTACACACCTGGGAGAGTGCTGGCGAGTCTCCCGTCACATGCCCGCCACAGCCCCTGCAGCCAATCCGCTTTGCCGCCATCATTGACCGGCGCATCGGGGGTAGGTTAGTTTACTCAACAGATTCCGCAAGCCAGTAAAAAGCGATTGAAAAAAGTGCCGAGAAAACAGAAGACACCCTCCTTTGAAGAGGCGATGAAGGAGCTGGAGGCCCTTGTTGAGTCCCTGGAACAGGGCGACCTCTCCCTCGAGGAGTCATTGAAATCATTCGAACGCGGTGTGGCCCTGACCCGGATCTGCCAAACCTCGTTGCAAGATGCGGAGCAGAAGGTTCGCATGCTCAACGGCAACACCCAGGCATCCGACCTGATACCCTTCTCCGATGATGATGAATGAGCCCCTGAAGGCGTTCACCCTCAAGTGCCAGGAGCGTGTCGAACAGGCGCTGGACCGGCTCCTCCCTTCCCCAACAACCCGCCCCACAAGGCTGCACGAGGCCATGCGCTACGCAACCCTAAACGGCGGCAAGCGCATTCGGCCGATGCTTGTGTATGGAGCCGGACAGGCCCTTGATATCGCTTGGGAAAGGCTCGATGCCCCTGCCAGCGCGGTTGAACTGATTCATGCCTACTCCCTGGTGCATGACGATCTGCCGGCGATGGACGATGATGATCTGAGGCGAAACCAACCCACCTGTCATCGCGCCTATGATGAAGCGACAGCGATCCTGGTGGGCGACGCTCTGCAGTCGCTGGCCTTCAAATCCCTCTGCTGCGACCCTTGCATGCAGGCTGACGCCGAGATCAGGCTCACCATGGTCGAGGCCCTGGCAAGGGCCAGCGGCTCCCGCGGCATGGCGGGTGGACAGGCTCTCGACCTGCAGGCGGTGGGCAGAGAACTCAACCTGGCCGAGCTGGAGAACCTGCACATTCACAAGACCGGCGCATTGATCCGCGTCGCGGTGCGCATGGGTGCGCTGCTCGATCCTAATGCCGACAAGGAGCAGACCCACCGCCTCGATCACTACGCCAAGTGTATTGGACTGGCGTTCCAGATTCAGGACGACATCCTCGATATCGAGGGCGATACGGAGACCCTGGGCAAGACCAAGGGCAAGGACTTGGCCCAGGAAAAGCCGACCTACCCCTCCCTGCTCGGCCTGACCGGGGCGAAGGAGAAGGCGTCTCTTCTAATCGAGGAGGCGATCCAGAGCCTGGATAGCTTCCAGGATGAGGCCGATCCCTTGCGCTGGATTGCCCGCTACATCACCGACAGAAGTCACTGACCAGATTCAGATCGCATCTCCCAACGCCATCCTCCCAGATAATAACCAGTTGTTTTTATTTGATTATCAAAAAAACTAAGGCTGCCATTCTGACCGCCTTGAATTGACTCCGGCCGACTGTTTTGGAGATAATTGATTGTTCGACCCGGTTGATTACAGGGGTACGATCACAATCCGGCCATGAATCCGATGATTCAGCTGTAAATACCTGATGTTCTATCAGTTGTCCCCGATCTGTGCTGGCGATACCCTTGAATCAATAGATCATTACGCGCCCATACCCAACGGGGTGGGCAGGAAAGATGAACATGCTCGACAAGACACCGCTTAGCGGCTCACAAATTGCTGATGTGCAGAACAGCGCCGATATGCGCCAGATCGCCATCAACAAAGTGGGGATCAAAGACATTCGCCATCCGATGAGGATCAGGGACCGCAGTGAAGGCGAACAGCATACGATTGCCAACTTCAATATGTACGTTAACCTGCCGCATAACTTCAAGGGCACTCACATGTCCAGGTTCGTGGAGATCCTGAACAGCCATGAGACCGAGGTTACGGTTGAATCGTTCAAGGATATGCTGGCCGAGATGACGGAGCGCCTGGAGGCGGAATCCGGCCATATCGAGATGAATTTCCCCTTTTTCATCAACAAGACAGCGCCGGTATCAGGGGTTAAGAGCCTTCTCGATTACGATGTCACCCTGATTGGCGAGATCCACGGAGGCAAACCGGTCATCGATATCAAAGTCGTGGTTCCGGTGACCAGCCTCTGCCCCTGCTCGAAAAAGATCTCAGACCGCGGTGCCCACAACCAGCGCTCCCACGTCACCGTTCAGGCAAGGACCCGGGATTTCATCTGGATCGAGGAGATCATCGATCTGGTCGAGGAGCAGGCCTCCTGCGAACTCTTCGGCCTGCTGAAACGACCGGACGAGAAATTCGTCACCGAACACGCCTACGACAATCCCAAGTTCGTCGAGGATATGGTGCGGGACATCGCAGTGCAGTTGAACCGGGAAGAGCGGATCAGCGCCTACATCGTGGAGTCGGAGAACTTCGAATCGATTCACAACCATTCCGCCTATGCCCTTATCGAGCGTGACAAGACAAAAGATCCCGTGTAGTGAATGAGTGGTGGGGCCCGGTTGATCATGGAGTCGAGCAGCCAGTTCAGAACTTCTTCTCCAGGATCAGTACTGAACCCTGATCTTCCATCTTCACCCGGTTGAGAAAACTCATTCCCAGCAACACACGGCCGGGACCGTTGTTGTCGATGACAAATCCCCTGACGTTAGTGAGCGTGATATCCCCCACCTGAACCCTGTCGAGGACCACGTCATAGGCGGCCGCGGTACCACTGGCCGTATTGACATAGATCGGATTGCCCTCCAGGCGGTAGGATATGCCAAGACGCTTGGCCTGATTGGCATGCATGGCTACCGCGGTAGCGCCGGTATCGACGAGAAAATTGACGGTCCGCCCGTTGATGGTACCCACCGTGGTATAGGCACCGGCCTGATTTCGCCAGACCTTGGCGGTCACCAGTTCAGGTTTGGAAAAGCGGGTGGTGATATGCCCGCCCAGGGGGTAGCTCCTCTGTTCTCCATCCACCTCGAGCACCGCCTCGCTGCTGCTCGCGGAGATCAGCCGCACACCCTCGGGAGAGGTTTGATTGAGCTTCAGCAGTCTTCTCACGCCGTCGATTGAAACCATCGCCTTATCGGTGAAAAGCGCCTCCACCAGGATCCGTTCAACAGCGAGGGTCTGGCCCTGGTAGATGGCCGCCAGAAACATCGATATGAAAATACCCTTCCTCATGAGATCCACCCTGTCAGATTGAGCAGTGAAATAACGCCCGCGCTATAGAGCCCCGCCGCCAGGTCATCCAGCATGATACCCAATCCACCCTTCACTCCGCGGTCGATCCAGCGAATCGGCCATGGCTTGAAGATATCAAATAGCCGGAACAGCAGAAAACCGATCGCGATCCAGATCCAGCCGGGGGGGGCAAATGCCATGGCAGCCAAGTATCCGACAATCTCATCCCATACGATACCGCTGTGATCATGCACCCCCAGATCTTCCGCGGCACGCTGGCAGATCCAGAGACCGGCGACAAACCCCAGCGCCACAAGCAGGAGGTAGAACAGCAGCGGCAGCGGCTGCATCATCAGATAGAGGGGTATCCCGACCAGCGTCCCATAAGTACCCGGCGCCTTTGGCAGCAGGCCACTACCGAATCCAAACGCAAGCAGATGCGTCGGCTTGCGCATGTCCGGCACTCCCCCCCCTTCACTCATCGGCTGAACTGTTCCCTTTTTCCATCGCCATCGGCACTCTCAATATTGACCGCTCCCGTTTGAAAAGTGCTCAAAACCGCCATGCTCCGGTTGCCATATCGAACCGTCCCCCCGCAGACAGCGCAACCCGACTCCCTCTTCAACAACGCCGATCCGCGTGAGAGTCACACCGGTTTGCTTTGCTATCGCCGCCAGTTGATCCTTGCGATCGGGGGGGATGGTGAAACAGAGCTCATAGTCGTCGCCACCAGCGACGACCATCGACCAATCACCGCTCTCCTCCAGCATGGCCGCGACTGCGGGCGAAATGGGTAGGCTGTCGAGCGTCACCCTGGCGCCGACGCCGCTCGATCGCAGAATATGCCCCAGGTCGGCAACCAGGCCGTCGGAGATGTCGATCGCACTCGAGGCGACTCCACGCAGGGCGATCCCCGCCTCGACCCTGGGGACGGGCCTGTCGAGCCTCATTCTAAGCTGCTCCATATCCTCCCGGTCATCCGCCCCTCGCTGTTTGCAGCGCAGAGCCAAGGCGGCGTCTCCGAGGCTGCCGGTGACATAGATATCGTCTCCGGCACCTGCACCGCTGCGGCGCAGCCCCTCACCCGCCGGTATCAGGCCCTGAACCTGGACCGTGATGCTCAATGGGCCCGCGGTGGTATCCCCTCCCACCAGTTGTAGATCAAACCGCGTTGCGAGCTCGGTAAAGCCGCTGCAAAACCCGGCGATCCACAGATCATCGATCTGCGGAATTGTCAGTGCCAGGGTGACCCAGGCCGGTTCCGCCCCCATGGCCGCGAGATCACTGAGATTGACAGCCAGCACCTTGTAACCGAGATCTGCCGGCGGGATCTCGGGAAAGAAATGCACACCGGCAACCAGCGTATCCACGCTCAATGCCAGATCCATCCCCTTCGGCACGCGTATCAGGGCGGCATCGTCGCCTATTCCCAACAGGACATCGCGACGCTGTTGGGTCATGCCACGGAAGTAGTCGTTGATCAGATCGAATTCCGCGATGTTTTTACCCTTGCTCATTGGATCACTGACGATTATCCCTTGTCTATCGCCAGTGTATCTTTCCGGCTGCGGAAGAGAAAGCCAGTCATATTCCGGCTCGTTTGAGATAGCATCCGACAGCAGGGGGGTAGCACCGGGGAGTCTCGGCCGGGGGAGCTTACGACGGCTGCAGGGATGGATTAATAACGGAAGATATACCTTTGACGGATAAGAAGAAAACAGTCAACACAGGCGTTGGGGAATCCGTGTTGGCCGGGGCTAGCCTCTCCTGCCAAGACCAACTTCAACTGCGCGCACCTTTTTTGCCACCTGATCGAGCACGCCATTGACAAATTTATGGCCCTGCTCGGCGCCGAACACCTTGGCCAACTCCACGGCCTCATTGATCACCACACGATAGGGGACTTCCGGCTTGTGGCTCAGCTCGTACGCCCCCAAACGCAGGATTGCCCGCTCCACGGGATCCACGCTCTCGATGGCCCGGTCCAGGGTTGGCTTGAGCAGCTCATCAAGCTCCCCAAGGTGACCCGGCACTCCCTGCAACAGATCCTGGAAGTAGGGAATTTCAAAGCTGTTGAGATCCTGCTCCTCGAGAAACTGATTGATGATGTCAGCCACATCCTGGCCTGCCATCTGCCACTGGTAGATAGCCTGTACAGCATGCTTGCGCGCTTGGCTGCGTTTTTCACTCATCAACCGATCTGGCGTAACAGATTGACCATTTCAATGGCTGACAGGGTTGCCTCCGCACCCTTGTTGCCAGCCTTGGTGCCGGCACGTTCAATGGCCTGCTCAATGGTGTCTACGGTCAAAACACCAAACGCGATCGGGATACCATGTTTCAGTGTCACCTGCGCCATGCCCTTTACACACTCACCGGCGACATAGTCGAAATGGGGTGTACCACCGCGGATCACCGCACCCAATGCGATAATCGCATCATATTCACCCTTCGCCGCCAGCTTCTCCAACGCAAGCGGCATCTCGAACGCACCCGGTACCCGCACCAGGGTAATATCATCCTCGCTGGCGCCATGCCGCTTCAGGGTATCCAGTGCCCCCTGCAGCAGACTTTCAACGATGAAGCTGTTGAAACGTGCCGTTACCAGGCAGAAGCGTGCATCACTGACCGTCATGGCCCCTTCGATTGTCTTCATACTCATCTATCACTACCCTGAAATTAAAACCGATGTCTCTTACTTACCATTAACTATAGCCAGTGTCCCGCTCATTACACCGCGGAATATGCTATCCACTGCGCCTCATGGTCAGGACTCTGCAAGTGTAGCTGCGGCCTTACTGCCATGCTTCCGTTCGCGCAAGTTATTCACCCGCCACATACTCGGTGACTTCCAAATCGAAGCCGGACAGGGCATGGATACTCTTTGGCGCACTGAGCACGCGCATTTTCCTGACGCCGAGATCAAACAGGATCTGCGCCCCTACACCATAGGTCCGCAGCTCCTTGCTGTTATCTCGCTTGACAAACTTCTTTTGCGACGCCTCGGCCGTCTGCATGTCGATCATTCGCTGTACGATCTCTCTCGCCGTATCGTGATTTCTCAATACTACGATAACACCCTCATCCACTTTGCCGATCATCTTCATGGCGTTGCGCAGCGGCCATCCGCATTCGTTGAATTTGGCCTCGAAGAGGTCACAGAGGCTGTTTTGCATATGCACCCTGACCAGGGTGGGCCGATCAGCGGAGGGATGGCCCTTGACCAGCGCCAGATGGAGTTCGTTGTCTACCATATCCTGGTAGGCAACCAGACGAAAATCACCGAACTGGGTGGGAAAGTTGCATTCGCTCACACGCTCTATGGTGGTCTCGTTCTTGACCCGGTAGTGGATCAGATCGGCAATGGTACCGATCTTCAGATTGAAGTCCGCGGCGAATTTCTCCAGGTCGGGACGGCGCGCCATGGTGCCATCCTCGTTGAGAATCTCAACGATCACCGCCGCCGGTGAGTGGCCCGCGAGACGCGCCAGATCACAACCTGCCTCGGTGTGTCCGGCACGCACCAATACACCGCCGGGCTGCGCCATCAAGGGAAAGATATGTCCAGGTTGGACCAGATCCTGGGGCTTCGCCTCGGGGGCCACGGCGGCGAGTATGGTAGTGGATCGATCGGCAGCCGAAATACCCGTGGTAACCCCTTCTGCCGCCTCTATGGAGACCGTGAAGTTGGTAGCGGAGAGTTCATCATCGGTGGTCACCATCAACGGGAGACGCAGTTGACCGCAGTGCTCCTTGGTCAATGTGAGACAGATCAGACCGCGCCCGTAACGGGCCATGAAATTGATGGCCTCGGGGGTTACGCACTCCGCCGCCATGACCAGGTCACCCTCGTTTTCACGATCCTCATCGTCCATGATGATGACCATCTTCCCCTGCCTCAGGTCTTCAATGATCTCTTCTGTGGTGTTAAGCGCCATGTACTACCCATGAATTATGTTCAAAGTTAACCGTTTATTCTAACAGAGCTATTTGCTCAGGGCATCTGAAATTCATCACGGGCTTAAACCCGACCGAGTGTGATGCATTTGTGATGATTTCGTGATCGGAAAGAGAGGTTGGCGGTTCAGACTCACCTACACAGTAAGAATCACCAACCGCAACACCCATACGAGGAGATGATCATGACAAAGAGCCTGACCGCATTGGCGGCATCCGTGAGTTTGCTTTTCTCGGCAAACAGCTTGGCGAGTGACCGTGATATCAGCGTGGAGATCACGAATCTGACCAACGCCATCTATTTCACCCCCCTGCTGGTGGCCACCCACAACCGCCACACCCGTCTGTTCGAGGTAAGCACAGAGGCATCGGCCAACCTGCAGGCGATGGCTGAGGGCGGCAACATCAGTGGTCTGATGGACGATGTAATTGCCGCTGGCGGCGAGGTCGTTGCCGACCCGGCTTCCGGCCTGTTGGCGCCGGGTGCCAGCGCCGAGGCGATGATCGACAGACCCAGAAAAAGAAACCGCTATCTCTCGATCGTGGCCATGCTGCTACCCACCAACGATGGATTTGTCGGCCTCGACAGTTTGCGGATCCCCAAAAAGAAGGGGACATACACCTATTATCTAAAAGGTTATGATGCAGGTACCGAGGCGAATGATGAAATTATCAACGGCGGCGGCATGCCCGGTGTGCTGGGGATTCCAGCCGATCCCGGTGGCAATGCCGGCAGCGGCGGTATTTCCACGGCGGGAGCGGATCACAATCAGACAGTCCATATCCATCGGGGGATAACGGGTGATACCGACCCGACGGGCGGAGAAAGCGACCTCGACGCCAGGGTACATACCTGGCAGGGACCCGTGGCTCGCCTGGTAATCCGTGTTAAAGATGACGACTAAACGGCAATTGATTTTCAGATCGCCGGCTAGTTCGCAATAAAACCACGCTCCTTCAGCAGTGTCTCGGTCACTCCCGAGACACTGTTTTTTGTCTCCCGGTCACCCAATACCAGGCGCTCAAGATAGCGGGCTACCAGATCGACCTCCAGATTGACTTCACTGCCGACACGGTAGTTTTCCATGATTGTCTTTGTCAGCGTGTGGGGGACGATGTTCAACTCGAAACGGGCACCCACCACTCCATTCACCGTCAGACTCACGCCATCGACACAGATCGATCCCTTGTGAGCGATATAGCGTGCCAAGGCTGCCGGGGCTTCGATCCTGAAACGTATCGATCGGGCATCATCCCGCCGTTCCACAACGCGGCCCACACCGTCCACATGCCCGCTGACCAGGTGCCCGCCCAGCGGCGTGCTCAGCGTCAACGCCTTCTCCAGATTCACCGGGCTACCCGGATGCAGTTTCTCAAGGGTGGTGATTGATAGGGTCTCCCGCGATACATCGGCGCTGAAACCGTCCCCCGACAAGTCGATCACAGTCAGGCAGATGCCGTTGGTGGCGATACTGTCGCCCAACGCAACATCGTTCATATCGAGCTGTCCGCACTGGATCGACAGCCGAAGATCACCCTGTCTGGATTCCATGCCGGCGACGTTCCCGACAGCCTGGATGATACCGGTAAACATAGTCAGCTCCCATCTACGGGTTTCTTGATCGGCTTCTCAAATACAGGTGGATGATTACTGGTGACAATAGACAATCCCAACCACTTTGCATAACTGAGTTTGGCGTAATTACGTACGATGTATTATTACTAAGGAAATGTGATTGACCATTACCTGAGTTTCGCGGTTATGCGGATGTCCTGGCCCACCTGGCGTAGATCGGAGACCTGAAGGTCAATCCGATCTGCCATCTGCGAAATCCCGGGAAGCAGAAAAAGGCCCCGGCCTTCGCTGCCCATCAAGTGGGGTGCCTGATAAACAATCAATTCGTCCACCAACCCCTGCTCCATCATCGCACCCGCCAGGGTCGCTCCCGACTCCAACAGGATCTCATTGATCTCCTGCTCGCCCAGATACTGCATCACCTGATGCAGATCGAGTCGTTCACTGTCCCCCGGAAGTACGGCAATTTGCGCCCCCGCGGCTTCCAGCTTAGCGCCGTGAACCGGTTGATCGTCACTGCATACAATCAGCGTCGGTCCCGGCAATGCCAGCATCTTGGCATCCACGGGCGTTGCCAGTTCAGGATCCAGCACCACACGCACCGGATGGGGAACGGGAACACCCTGCTCGAGCCCCAGCTCTTCAGCGGAGACGCGAACGTTGAGGGACGGATCATCGGCAAGCAGGGTACCGATGCCAGTGAGTATGGCCGCGCTCTGGGCACGCAATCTTTGAACATCGGCGCGCGCGGCGGGGGATGTTATCCATTGACTCTCTCCATCAGCCATCGCCGTACGCCCATCCAGACTCATGGCCATTTTGCACCGTATATAGGGCAGCCCCCGGGTCATACGTTTGATAAATCCGGGATTGAGGGCCTCCGCCTGGGATCGCATCACCCCTTCAGTGACCTCGATACCGGCATCGCGCAACAGTTCCAAACCCTGCCCCGCCACCCTTGGATTCGGATCGGTCATCGCCACCACCAAGCGCTCCACGCCGGACTCGATAAGGGCGTCGGTACATGGCGGCGTTCTGCCGTGATGGCAGCAGGGTTCGAGGGTCACATAGGCTGTCGCCCCACTGGCCGAGGCATCGGCGATGGCCAGGGCGTTGCGCTCCGCATGGGGCTCCCCGGCCCGTCGATGGAAACCCTCCGCAATGATCTCTCCCTGCTTGACGATCACGCAACCGACCCGGGGATTTGGATGGGCGGTGTACCATCCTCGCCGTGCGAGTTGAATCGCACGCGCCATAAAGCGCTGATCAGCGACTGCGTTCAACGCTCCTTTTCCTCATCGCTCAACATGTCAAGCTGACGTCGATGCTGTTCCGGGCTGGGTTGCTGTTCAAGTCTTTCAATCTCTTCCCGAAAGGCGTTAACATCCTCGAACTTGCGGTAGACGGAAGCGAAGCGGACATAGGCGACCTGATCCAGCCGCTTCAACTCTTCCATGACCAGTTCGCCGATCGCCAGTGACGCCACCTCTCTTTCGCCCCCCGCCATCAATTTACGGGTTATGTGATTGATTGCCGTATCCACCTGATCGGCACTCACCGGGCGCTTCTCCAGGGCACGGGTCATTCCTGCACGGAGTTTGCGGCCGTCGAAATGGACCCGGCTGCCATCCTGTTTCACCACCCAGGGAAGATTGAGTTCCGCTGTCTCATAGGTTGTGAAGCGTTCTTTGCAGACCGTGCATTCGCGGCGCCTACGGATCTGGTCACCCTCGCCTGCAAGGCGGGAGTCGATTACCTTTGTATCCTGAGCTCCACAAAATGGACAGCGCATCTTTATGAATTTTGAATTTTGAATTTTGAATTTTGAATTCTTCTGCTCACTTGTTACCCACCTGTTGAATGTTGATATCCATGTGATGTAGGCAACGCGAATTCATAATTCAGCATTCACTATTCAAAATTAATCCTTGTAGACGGGATATTTGGCGCAGATTGCCAGCACCTTTGCCTTTACTGCGTCGATGACCGCCTGATCGCCGCGGCTGTCGATCACGTCGCACATCCAGCCTGCCAACTCCACGCACTCCGCTTCGCTGAAACCGCGGGTTGTCACCGCGGGGGTGCCCACCCTGATCCCGGAAGTGACAAATGGCGATTGGGGGTCATTGGGCACCGCGTTTTTGTTCACCGTGATATTCGCCGCTCCCAGCCAGGCGTCCACCTCCTTACCGGTAAGACCTGCCTCGATGAAGCTGACCAGGAAAAGATGATCATCCGTACCTTTGGAGACCACGTCGTATCCCCGCTCCATAAAGACCTTTGCCATGGCGCGGGCGTTCTCGATCACCTGCCACTGATAGGCCTTAAACTCTGGTTCCATCGCCTCCTTGAAGGCGACCGCCTTGGCAGCGATGACGTGCATCAGCGGACCGCCCTGAGTACCCGGAAAGACCAATGAATTGAGTTTCTTTTCAATCTCCGGATTGGCCTTGGCGAGAATCAGTCCGCCCCGTGGCCCACGCAGGGTCTTGTGGGTTGTGGTGGTGGTGACATCGGCGATCCCCACCGGATTGGGGTAGTGTCCTGCCGCGATCAGGCCGGCAACGTGGGCCATGTCGACAAACAGATAGGCCCCCACCTCATCGGCGATATCGCGAAAGCGCCGCCAATCCACAACCCGTGAATAGGCGGAGAAGCCGGCGACGATCATTTTCGGTCTATGCTCTCTGGCCAGGCGTTCGACTTCCTCGTAGTCGATCTCCCCGGTATCAGGATTCAAGCCGTATTGGATGGCATTGTAGATCTTTCCGGAGAAGTTGGGCTTGGCGCCATGGGTGAGATGACCGCCATGGGCCAGACTCATGCCGAGGATGGTATCTCCCGGCTCGCACAACGCCATATAGACCGCCGCATTGGCCTGGGAGCCGGAGTGGGGTTGGACGTTGGCATAGTCCGCGCTGAACAGCGCCTTGGCACGGTCGATGGCGAGTTGCTCGGCGACATCGACATTTTCACAGCCGCCGTAGTAGCGCTTCTGCGGATAGCCCTCCGCATATTTATTGGTCATCACACCACCCTGGGCCTGCATAACCCTGGAGCTGGTGTAGTTTTCCGATGCTATCAGTTCGATATGCTCTTCCTGACGCCGCTCCTCCGCCTCTATGGCTGCCCAAAGTTCGTCGTCGTAACCCTCAATCCGCATGCTTTTGTTGAACATCTCGCTCTCTCCGGCCATAGTGGAAGGGCGGAAATATATCAAAATATCGGAGCCGAGTCCTGTGCTCTACGGATCTCGATCAGGCCGCATCGCCGCTGCCGGCGTTTCCAGGGTCATTCGCTGAATAGAGAGAGAATACCCGACTGTTTGAACATCAGGATGATGTCTTCCCTCATTCCCATGACATGGATGAGGAATAAGCCGACGAACAGCAGAAACAGCAGCAAAACGACAGAGACGAAGCCTCCGATTTCAAGACGCCGCTTGACCTTTACATCATCCGTCATCAGACGTGTCACCTGCCCCAGAACCGGAAACTCCAGTTCTGATCTGAGCGTTCGCATGTCGAAATAGACCGGTTTGATGTTCGACAGCAAAAACGCCAGTCCGCCGCCTACTCCCAATGCGACGATAAGCACCAATCCACTCAATAAGAGGCGTCTTGGCCCGATCGGCAGTATCGGTACCTTTGGTGGCTCGACGATTCTGAATTTCAGGTTGTCGCCGGCCTCGTCGGCCTGTTCGGACATCCTTGCCGATTCCAGCCGCTGTACCAGCTCCTGATAGTTCTCCTTGTTGATGTTGTAGTCACGGTTGAGACGGGTCAGCTCCGCCTCGACCTGCGGCAATGTATCCAGTTTCTTTTTCAGCTGGTCGATCCGGGACTTGTATTCATCATGGCGCAGCCGGATCGTTCGTAATTCGACCTCGGATTGGCGATAGGAGAGCTTCAACTGCTCCAAGGCCGTTGTTCCCATGCTGGTTGCAGGAAGCGAGGTTGTCACTGTGGGGGGAGCGGCGGCGGCCTGCCTTTTCAGATCCTCGATGGTTTCCCTCAGCTCCTGAACATCGGGATGTTCATCGGTATATCGTAGCAGCAGGTCATCCAGTCGGGTCTGCATCGCAAGTATGCGTTGTCCAGTCGGGGTATCCGCATTGGCGGTCACACCAAGACTGGCTATTCTCCTCTCCTCTTCCGCAAGGGTCGTTGTATATTGCCGTTTCAGCTCATCACGACGGATCCGCGCCTCTTTGAGCTGGAGCTGGATCTCTTCGAGTCCCGATCTCGCCTCTTCGAGGCGCTGGAATACCCCCACTCCATCCCGGGGAAGGGTATCAACATTCTTGCGCTTGAATTCGGTGAGTCGATTTTCAGCCTCGAGGAGTCTTGTCTCATACTCGCGAATCTGCTGGGTCAGGAACTTCTGTGCTGCATCCGACTCGATGCGGGTGTCGCCCAGGGCACTCTCGACAAAGATATCGAGCAGCACCTTCACCACTTTTTGCGCCAGAAAACGGTCGTGATAGGCGTATCTTATGGTGTAGAAGTTCTCCGTCTCCTGGGTGCCTGGGATACTTCGCCGGTCCACATCGATTATGATGGTTTCCCTTAGCCAATCGATGAGCTGCTCGCGTTCCTGACGGGTTGTGGCAAGATGGTCCAGGTCTGTCTGCAGAATCAGTTTCTGCAGATTCTCATGACTGAGCAGGGTCCTGGTCATCAGATGCAGGCGCTGGTTCATGTCGTTCTGCACCGCCAATCCTTCGAGGAGCGGTCTGAGGACGCTCTCAGTGTCGACATAGACCTTGGCTTCGGATTCAAATTTGTCGGGCATGACGAAAACCACCGTCCATCCCAATAGCGCTACGGCCCATGACAGTGCAACCGCCGCCCATCTAAAGCGCCACGCTGATCGAATATAATTCTTGATCTGTAAAATAATATCGTTCATTTAATTGACTGGAATTGGCTATCGCTGATGGTGATGAAAATCGGCCACAGGACTATATTTATATTATATACGGTTCCCTTGTGAGCTACCGTTCCTAGAGGGGTTCGATCCACTTCATGGCTTCAGTCTATATACTCCACCACAGCTAATCCAGCTTTCGATTACCGGATTATCCCCCGGGTTGGCCAATCGGCACGGGAGCATTTCCCTGCGGTAACACGTCAGTGCCTCTGACCAGGCCGTAGCAGACCTGGCAGACAACCGCTCTAACCATAGAAAAATCAATTAGTTGAGGGAATTCACCCAGTGTTACCAGGCGTTGTTTACCGAGTCAAGGCCGCTGTTTGAGCTATAGTATTGATGGAAGCGAATCCAACTCACCAATCAATAATTATATTATTGTATTTAAAGGATTATTTTGAATTCGCACAAGGCACTTCCCTGGACTTGAAAAGCTGCAGTGGCTTGCACCCCCCCGTTTTGAGAAGAAGAATCAGGCGGTACACGCCCATCGATTGACACCGAGGTGTGCGGGATTGATAGAAAATGAATGGTAGCTTGAAATGCGTTGATGGACTTTTCTATCCGGAATTCCATGCCGGCTGGGGTGGCTGTGCCGAAGAGTTGTTCCACTATACATCAAGGTACTTTACCTGCACCGAGGCGTTTTTGCGGAATCTTGCGGATCAACGCCAATTCAACATGTCAGGCTACCAGGCCAACAAGCTGAGCAAAGAGCAGCGCCACCTGATGGCCGCAATTCTCGCCTGCGAACCGAATATCCAATCTGCCCGCGCTATCACCCAGATTGTACGCGGGGTGATTAACGGCGAATCGAAGATCAGTGAGACCCTTGCGGAAAACTACCGCGAGTATCTGAAGGTCATACCGGATGATGTCGAACTCGTCTACTCCGACCGAACACATCATCATCACCAACCCGATGTCGCCCCACTTGATCCCTTCCTCAATCTCGCCGGCCGTCTCAATCTGCCGGTGGCGGTACATACACATCATCTGGAGGTTCCATTGAAGGTACTGGCGCAACACCTGGACTCACCCAATCCCTCGCTGCGCAACAGCCTCCAGGATGCGATATTACAACTCCACTCTGCCGGATATGCCTTGAAGAATCATCCGGGATTGACGCATAAAACAGCGCGTGAACTGGGAGATGAGAATTCACTGTGAAACAGTAAAAAACGGACATAGTCCAGCACCCCAGCACGGATGGAACTGCAGCATGAGGCAGATGCGCTTGAACCGTTCGGTAACGATATGAAGTGCAAGAGCGTCAATCCACCCAGACACGGGCATTACGGAACAGGCGCAGCCAGGGGGCGTCCTCATCCCACCCTTCCGGGTGCCAGGAGTGTTGCACCGTCCGGGTCACGCGCTCCGGGTGCGGCATCATGATGGTTACCCGGCCATCGCTGTTGCAGAGCCCCGCAATACCTAGTGGAGATCCATTCGGGTTTGCCGGATAGCGTGTCGCCACCTCGCCGCTGTTTTCCAGATAGCGCAACACGGTCAATTCGTCCACGCTTCGCAGCTGGGCCTGATCGTTGAACTCCGCGCGTCCCTCTGCATGGGCCACCACGATGGGGAGTCGCGATCCCTCCATGCCGCTCATCAGTATCGACGGCGATTCACAGACCTCCACCGTAACCAGTCTCGCCTCGAACTGTTCCGAGCGGTTGCGCACGAAGTGTGGCCAATGGTCGGTGCCGGGAATCAGCTGATGCAGATTGGAGAGCATCTGACAGCCATTGCATACCCCCAATGCAAAGGTATCCTGGCGATTGAAGAAGGCCTCGAACTGATCCCGAGCCCGGCGGTTGAAGAGGGCCGACTTTGCCCAGCCCTCCCCCGCACCCAATACGTCTCCATAGGAGAACCCTCCGCAGGCAACCAGGCCTTTGAAACGGCTCAGGCTGATCCGTCCCTCGATGATGTCCGACATATGGACATCCACGCATTCGAAACCGGCGCGGTGGAATGCTGCCGCCATCTCGAGCTGGCCATTGACGCCCTGCTCGCGGAGAATCGCCATCGCAGGCCTTATCCCCGTGGTAACCATCGGCGAGGTGACATCTTCATCGGCATCGAAGCTGAGTAGAATCTGGATTCCCGGATCATCCTTGGCAATACGATCAAACTCCTCCTGGGCACAGCCAGGGTTGTCACGCATTGCCTGCATCTGTCGGGTCGTCTCCGACCAGGCCTGCTGAAACTCGACACGACTGCCGCTCAATACCCCCTTTCCCGCGCGTATGATCTCGATTCGATCCTCGTTGTTGAGAGTTCCGATGACATGACTGCAGCGCCCGAGACCCTCGTCGTTCAACATCTTCAAAACATCATCGGTGTCGTTGTGACGCACCTGGATCACAGCCCCCAGCTCTTCGTTGAAGAGCACAGAAAGATCATCTTCCCCGAGATCGTCGATCTCCACGCTCACACCGCAACGGCCGGCGAAGGCCATTTCACAGAGGGTGGTGAAAAGGCCGCCGTCCGATCGGTCGTGATAGGCCAGCAGCAGGTCGCTCCGGTTGAGCTCCTGGATCAGGGCAAAAAAGCGCCGCAGGGCATCCGGATCATCCAGGTCGGCACCGTGGTGACCGATCTGTCGATAGACCTGGGCCAGCGCACTGGCACCGAGGCGGTTCTTGCCCTTACCCAGGTCGATCAGAATAAGGTCGGAATCCCCGGCGTCGTCGCGCAGCATCGGCGTCAGGGTTGATCTGACATCCCTCACCGGGGCGAATGCGGAGACAATCAATGACAAGGGCGCGGTCACGGCACGCGGCTTTTCGTCCTCCTGCCACACCGTCTTCATCGACATCGAGTCCTTGCCCACCGGGATAGCGATACCCAATGCGGGGCACAACTCCATGCCTACGGCCTTCACCGTCTCGTAGAGTTTGACATCCTCCCCCGGGTGTCCAGCCGGCGCCATCCAGTTGGCGGAGAGCTTGATATCGGACAGGTTATCGATGCTTGCCGCAGCGAGGTTGGTTATCGCCTCGCCGATCGCCATCCGCCCCGATGCAGGCGCATCGAGCAGAGCCAGCGGTGTCCTCTCTCCCACCGCCATGGCTTCTCCGGTGTATCCCATGAGACCGGAAGCGGTCACCGCCAGGTCCGCAACCGGGACCTGCCATGGACCCACCATCTGGTCCCGGGTCACCATCCCGGTGACCGAGCGATCCCCGATGGTGATGAGAAAGGTCTTGTTGGCGACGGTCGGAAGCCGCAATACCCGTAGCGCCGCCTGCTTGATACTCACCGCGGCGAAATCGAGCACCTGTTTCTTAAAGGTCTTGCGCCTGACATCGCGCAGCATGCGGGGGGGTTTACCGAACAGCAGGTTCATCGGAATATCGATGGGATTGTTGTCGAAATGGGCATCCCCCAGGACCAGTTGTTCCTCATCCGTCGCCTCGCCGACAATGGCGTAGGGACAGCGCTCCCGTTCACAGATCGCCTTGAACTCGTCCAGCTGGTCGATGTCGACGGCCATCACATAGCGTTCCTGGGACTCGTTGCTCCAGATCTCCATCGGCGACATCCCGGGATCGTCGTTCGGCACCGTGCGCAGTTCGAAGCGCCCCCCGAGAGCCGCGTCGTGAACCAGCTCCGGTAAAGCATTGGACAGCCCACCCGCCCCCACGTCGTGGATAAACAGAATCGGATTGGCGTCACCCCGCACCCAGCAGGCGTCGATCACCTCTTGGCAGCGACGCTGCATCTCGGGATTGGAGCGCTGCACGGAGGCGAAGTCGAGATCTTCCGCGGAGGTGCCGCTTGCCATGCTCGACGCCGCGCCACCACCGAGACCGATCAACATCGCCGGCCCACCCAGGACGATCAATGGCGAGCCGCTGGGGAAGCCGCTTTTCTCGATATGCTCGGAACGGATGTTGCCCACACCGCCGGCCAGCATGATCGGTTTGTGATAGCCCCGCAGTTCCATGCCATCCGGACCGGGCACCTCGGCCTCATAGGTGCGGAAATAGCCGCACAGATTGGGGCGCCCGAACTCGTTGTTGAAAGCGGCGGCGCCAATCGGGCCCTCCAGCATGATGTCCAGGGCCGAGACGATACGTCCGGGCTTGCCGTAATCGACCTCCCAGGGCATCTCCCAACCGGGGATGCGCAGATTGGAGACAGAGAAACCACACAACCCCGCCTTCGGTTTGGCACCTTTTCCGGTCGCCCCCTCATCACGTATCTCCCCCCCCGAACCCGTCGCCGCTCCGGGATCCGGAGAGATCGCGGTCGGATGGTTATGGGTCTCCACCTTCATCAGGATATGGATATCCTCCTGCCCGAAACTGTAGACATTGGTTTCCGGATCGAGTACGAAGCGCTCCGCGCTGGGACCGCGAATTACGGCGGCATTGTCCTTGTAGGCGGAAAGAACGTCATCCGGGGAGCTGGTGGTGGTGTTGCGGATCATCGCAAACAGAGAGAGAGCCTGATGTTCACCGTCGATGATCCAGTCGGCGTTGAAAATCTTGTGTCTGCAGTGTTCAGAGTTGGCCTGGGCAAACATCATCAATTCCACATCGGTGGGATTGCGCTGCAGGGATTGAAAACTTTCCACCAGGTATTCGATCTCGTCATCGGAGAGGGCAAGGCCCAGCTCCGTATTGGCATTTCGCAATGCATCAACCCCGCCACCCAGGATGTCCACCTGGATATAGGGTGTCGGCTCAGCCCTGCTGAACAGACAGGCGGCATCTTCCGCATCCGCGAGTACGGTTTCGGTCATCCGGTCGTGCAACAGCTCGGCCGCTACCTGATATTGTTCGCTATCGAGCTCCGCTCCATCCAGGGTCAAATAGTAGGCGAGGCCGCGTTCCAAGCGCTCTACTTTTTCTAATCCGCAGTGGTGGGCAATGTCGGTGGCCTTGGTCGACCAGGGCGAGAGAGTGCCCGGCCGTGGGACTACCAGCAGCAGTGTACCGTCATGCCTGTTGTCGGGCATCGCGGGACCATAGCGCAACACATCATCAAGCACCGCACGCTCGGCCTCATCGAGGGATTGGTCGACATCGGCAAAATGGAGATACTCCGATGTGACCGTAACAGGTCCATTGAGGTGATCGGTGAGACGCCTCGCAAGTTTCTTGAGACGGAAGTCGGAGAGAGCTGGCGCGCCACGGAGAATCAACATTGGCCCTTTATCCTGCAGGTCGGAAAAAGCACAATGATACGCGAAAAATGCCAATATAGAGAGCTGAAAACCATGAGTAACTTCCTGATAGCCATCTCGCTGATCTTACTTCTTGCCCTTGGCGTGGCCGCACTCTTCCTCGCCGGCAGCAGCCATAAATCCGCTTCCGCAGACGATCCGACAAAAGATAAGGAATAATTCGGTGATGACGATTTTTTATCTTTCAACTAGATTGATATTTCTCAATGAAACCTGTGCCCGGGAATGATGGAATAATCACAAGTCAGCCGAAACTTAATTGTGACGGCGGCTTATCTCCTCCATCCTCCTTTGGTATAGCCACTTCGGCCGGGTGTCGAAGTGGTTTTTTTTTATCCGTTCAGGACAAAGGATGCAAAAATGGTACGCGCTGCGTCAGCTAGCGGCCATACATTTTGACATAACGCAGCAGCCGTTCCATGGTTCCATGTTTTATCTGATTCCACTCGAAACGCCACCCCCAATTGCCTTCGGTGGTGCCGGGCGTATTCATTCGGTGAGTACTATCCAGTCCCAGCACATCCTGAAAAGGGAGAATCGCCAGATTTGCCCTCGAAGAGAGGGCGGTACGGATCAACGGCCACGGCATCACCTCGCGCGGTTTACCCAGGTAGTCATCGACAAATTCACGGGTCGTGTCGTCAAGCCCCTTGTACCAGCCGAGGGTGGTGTCGTTGTCGTGGGTGCCGGTGTAGACCACAGAGTCACGGCTATGATGAAACGGGAGATAGGGATTGTCAGCCCCGCCGGAAAAAGCGAACTGCAGGATCTTCATGCCAGGCAGGTGATAGGCCTTGCGTAGCGCCTCCACTTCCGGCGTGATCACACCGAGATCCTCCGCCACCAGTTCCAGCTCGGGGAGCGCCCGGTAGAGCCGTTGAAACAACTTTTCACCCGGCGCCTCCACCCATCGACCGTTCACCGCCGTCTGCTCTTCAGCCGGAATCTCCCAATAGGCCTCAAATCCCCGGAAGTGGTCGATGCGCAGAAAATCGAAAAGGGTTGATTGGGCCCTGAGACGTTCGATCCAAAAGGAAAAATCATCCGTCTCGAGCCTGTCCCAGCAATAGAGTGGATTCCCCCAGCGCTGCCCGGTTTCGGAAAAATAGTCGGGTGGCACCCCGGCCACCACCCTGGGATGGCCATCCTCGTGGAGGTCGAAAAACTCCCGATGGGCCCAGACCTCAGCACTGTCATGAGCGACAAAGATGGGAAGATCGCCAAATAGCAGCACGCCGCGCTCATTGGCATAACGCTTTAGATTCATCCATTGGGTAAAAAACAAAAACTGTTCAAAACGTATCTCTTCAATGGCCTCGTTGAAACGAGCCCGGGTCTCGGCAATCGCTTGCGGTTCCCTGTCTCTCAAGTTTGGATGCCATTCCCACCAACAGCCTCCATCACGATTGCGCAGCGCCTGGAACAGGGCATAATCCTCCAGCCAGTGCTTCTGCTCCGCTACGAAGCGCTGATAGGCGTCCCTGTCCGCCTCATCGGCTCGCTCCTTGAATCCCTCCCAGGCCAACTTGATCGCATAGTTCTTGATGGCATCGGTCAAGCGGCCTTCGCTCTCGGGTATAGCCTCCAGCCATCCCTTTTGCAGGGGCAATTCCAGACTGATCAGGCGGGGATTGCCGGCATAGACGGAACTGCTCTGATAGGGGGAGTTGTCGTGCATGGTCGGACCGATCGGAAGAATCTGCCATACACTCATCCCCGTGGAGGCCAGAAAGTCCACGAAGCGATAGGCGTCGCTCCCCAGCTCTCCGGCTTCACCCGGACCGGGAAGCGATGTGATATGGAGCAGAATACCTGCGCGGCGACGGGTTAAAAGCTGATGGATTGAACGAAAGTCTCTGCCTGTGGCTTCATTCATCCGCGTATCTCATCGCATTACTCATTTTTCTTCATTACTCCGCCCAGGGATGGATTACCGCTGCCCACGGCAAAGACTTCTGAAAGATAGTCGGGTTTGGGTTCACCCAGCAGATCGAACAGGTGGGAAAGCTGGTTGCGAAACAGCTGTTCGAAATCACTCACCGTATCACCCGGATTATAATCCCCAAACCACCAGAACCAATCTGATCCTTCACAAATTGCCAACTGTTTCTCCAACTCCATGAGTTTCCTTTTGCTGAACTTTTTATTGGCCACTACCCTGTCGTAGACCTTCTTGGCCTCGCCCAAAAGCTCCCAGGCACGGTTCTTGTCCTTGTCTCCCACCCATGTGGTAAAGGTACCGTAAACCCAGCTGCCGGCCACCAACTTCGAGAGCCTGGGCGGTGGCTGTTGTTGGCGACCCAACACCTCGGAAAAGGTGGTGAGGTTCAACCGGGGATGTTCGCTGAGCCGCTGATACATGGCATGGAGAAAATAGCTGCCGTTGTAGGGGTAGTATTCCCAGGCATTCTCTCCATCCATGATGATTGAGACCACGGCATCGGGATTATCCGCGCAGGCATCGGCAATATTCACCAGGTGGTTGATCAAGTCACCTACGGCATCGTCGGAGTGCCACTCGCCGTAGGTAAAACCGATCAGGTCGGAGAGACCATCGTCACGATAAAACATGTTGAGATGGCCCTCCTGCACGCAGTAGGGCGTATGCACCCAGTTTTCGGGAAGCGGTGAGTCGCCGCCACCCGCCATCAGGCTGTTGTTCAAGACCTGCTGGCCGGTGGCGGCCCAATCAAATCCCTCCTCCTCCATCATCTTCAGCGTCGCTTCACTGACCCCGCCCTCAGATGGCCAACACCCCTTGGGGGTAAAGCCAAAAAACTTCTTGAACACTTCGATGCCTTTGCGCATATGCCAACGGGCGCGGGATTCGCCTCCCGGATACTCCTCCAGGTTAGGCATGCTGATCGTGGGCAAGGCCTCCTTGGCGGCATTCATGTCGGCCAACAGGGGAATGATCGGATGGGCATAGGGCGTCACCGAGAGCTCCACCTGCCCGCTCTTCGCCAGTTTGGCGTAGCGTTGAGTAAGTCCGTTCAAAGTCTCCCAGATCATCTCCATCACGCGGCGACGGTCATCCTGATCGAACGCGTGTCCCTTGGCCTGCAGCGATCTTATCCGTATGTCGTTCATGCGTTGGCATTCGCCGACCCAGGCCAGGTGGTACCAGATCAGTAGGTCGATCAGATACTGGTCATTGAAATAGTGGATCATGGCCTCGTTTTCCAAGGCATGTTTGGCCAGCACCGCCAATTCCTTGAAGTGTTTGAAGCGGCTGATCAGGCGGTTTTCATTGGCCTTCAGACAGGCCGAAATGATCGCACTGCGAGACTCGATGTCCACGGGAAGTCCGGGGCCCGCGAGGGCCGCAAGCAACGGATCTCGAATCAGGGTACCCTTCTTCAGCCAGGCCTCGATCTGCTTGGTGTAGTCGTCGATCTGTTCCAACAAAACCGGGGCGAAATTCACCACCGCCTTGGCGGCCGGTGTATGTTCCAGATGCGCTGCCATGTCGGCATAGTCCTTGATGCCGTGCAGATAGACCCAGGGCAGCAGATACTCGCTATCCTCCGGCCCCTTATAGTAGGGCTGATGCATATGCCAGCATAGGACAACCTGCAGACGGCCGTCCCGGTCGGACTTAGCGGACATGGTGGATAACCTGACCCAGCATTTCCGGTGTCACTAGAACGACGCCCTTTTCACTGACATAAAAGCGTTCCGCATCCAGGGCGGGATCTTCGCCGATGATGGTACCCTCCGGGATATCGCAACCGCGGTCGATGACCGCTTTGCTGATCCTGCAGTTGCGCCCGATATTCACATCCGGCAACACCACGGTTTCAATCACCTCGCTGTACGAGTTGACACGCACATTGGAGAACAACAGGGAGTTGGTCACCTTGGCGCCGGATATGACACAGCCCCCCGAAACCATGGAGTCAACCGCCATTCCTCGGCGCTCGTCGTCATCGAAGACGAACTTGGCGGGCGGCAACTGCTCCTGGTAGGTCCAGATCGGCCAGCTCCGGTCATAGAGGTTGAGTGGCGGGGTGACACCGATCAGCTCCAGATTCGCCGTCCAAAAGGCGTCGATGGTGCCGACATCCCGCCAGTAGGCCTGTTTGCCGCTGGTGGCATCCCTGAATCGGTAGGCGAGCACCCGGTACCTCTCGATCACCTTGGGTATGATGTCCTTGCCGAAATCGTGGGATGAGTTGGGCGTGTCCGCGTCCCTGATCAGCTGTTCAAACAGAAACTTGCGATTGAAGACATAGATCCCCATCGAGGCCAGGGCCTCATTCTCCTTGCCGGGAATCGGCTTTGGATTGGCGGGTTTTTCATGAAAATCGACCACCCAGCCATCGCTGTCCATGGTCATCACGCCAAACTCCTTGGCGCTCTCCAGGTCGACCGTCAGGCAGCCGACCGTCATATCGGCGCCGGATTCAACATGTTCGGCGATCATGGTGCCGTAGTCCATCTTGTAGATATGGTCTCCCGCAAGGATCAAGACATAATCGGGGTTGTGGCTGCGCAGGATATCCAGGTTCTGGTAGACCGCATCCGCGGTCCCCTCGTACCAGCTGCTCTCGATACGCTGCTGTGCCGGCAGCAACTCCACGAACTCACCGAATTCCCCCCGCAGAAAGCCCCATCCGCGCTGAATGTGCAACAACAGGGAGTGGGCCTTGTACTGCGTCAGCACGCCAACTTGGCGAATGCCGGAATTGATGCAGTTGGAGAGTGGAAAATCGACGATTCTGAACTTGCCGCCAAAGGGGACGGCGGGCTTTGAACGCCATTTTGTCAGGTGTTTGAGTCGGGAACCGCGCCCACCTGCCAATATCAGGGCAAGGGTATTGCGTGTCAGCCGGCTGACGAAACGCGGACTCTGGTCAGTCATTGAACACACCTCCACGGCCAAAACTGGCCAAATACCACAATAAACTCTACTTGGGTGTAGACAGATTAGTCATGTTGTCCCTTCTCATTTGAGGCCGAGCCTGTTCATGAGGCGGGTGTGTTGGTATGTTAACATCATGTACCCTTCAAGGCGTACCGTTCTAAGAGGGTTTCTTTGGGGACAGCGTACAGGTTTTCCACCGCACGGCGTTTTCGATCGTTCAGGCAATCCTGCTGAACGAAAAAAGAATCCCTGCAGAGCCAATTGGATTAGTGTTTAGCAGGCTAGCGTATGATCAGTAAAATTCCAGAGGCGTTGCAGCGGATCATCGATGCCCGCCACCACGACCCGTTTGAAGTACTCGGCCGTCACCTCCATGGGGACGACTGCCGCATAAGAGTGTTCATGCCCATGGCAGAGAGCGTCAAGCTGGAAATGGGCCAGCTCCCCTTCAGGCGCATCGAAGGTAGTGACTTCTTTGAACTGGAGGTTGCCGCCGACAAGGTCAGCGAGTACTACCGGATCGAATGGAAGGACAAATCGGGAAATACCCACTACAACTACGATCCCTATTGCTTTCCATCCCAACTGCCCGAATTCGACATCCACCTCTTCAGTGAAGGTAGGCATCGGCATGCCTACCGGATTTTTGGCGCTCATCTCCACGAAACGGCTGCCATCAGCGGCGTGCTGTTCGCGGTCTGGGCACCGAACGCCGCCAGAGTATCCGTGGTCGGAAATTTCAACCACTGGGATGGACGGACCCACCCCATGCGCTCCCGGGGCGGTTCAGGTGTCTGGGAGCTCTTCATTCCCGAGCTGGATAGCGGCAGCTTGTACAAATTCGAGATCCGCACCCAGGAGGGAGAGGTCTCCCTGCGTACCGACCCCTACGGCAACTATTTTCAATGCCGGCCCGAGACTGCGGCGATCGTGGTCTCCGACAGCGACTATCAATGGGGCGACGGTGAGTGGATAGGCAACCGCTCCACGGCGAATTGGCAACAGGAGCCGATGTCCATATACGAGGTCCATCTCGGATCCTGGCGCAGGGATGAAGAAGGCGGCTTCCTCAACTATCGCGACCTCGCCCATCGGCTCACCGACCATGTCAAGGGAATAGGATTTACCCACATCGAGCTGCTGCCCATCACCGAACACCCCCTGGATGGCTCCTGGGGCTATCAGACAACGGGCTATTTCGCCCCCACCAGCCGCTTCGGCATACCCGATGACTTCCGCTATTTTGTCGACTATCTGCACCAAAACGGCATTGGTGTTCTGCTTGACTGGGTGCCCGCCCATTTTCCCCGCGACCGCTACGCCCTGGCCAGATTCGACGGCTCCGCACTCTACGAGCATGAGGATCCGCGCAAGGGCGAGCACCGCGACTGGGGTACGTTGATTTTCAACTTTGGCCGCAACGAGGTACGCAACTTCCTGATTTCAAGCGCTATCTACTGGCTCGAAGAGTTCCATATCGATGGTTTGCGAGTCGATGCGGTGGCATCCATGCTCTACCTCGACTACTCCCGTGACCCGGGGGACTGGATACCCAATCAATACGGGGGAAGGGAGAATCTGGAGGCGGTTGACTTCCTGCGCGAACTCAACAGCGTCACCCACGACTTCCATCCCGGAACCCTGATGATCGCGGAGGAATCCACCGCCTGGCCCCAAGTGTCACGGCCGACTTGGCTGGGAGGCCTCGGCTTCAGCATGAAATGGAATATGGGCTGGATGCACGATACCCTCTCCTACACCTCCCAGGATCCGATCTACCGTCACTATCACCACGATCTGCTCACCTTCGGCCTTTTGTATGCCTTTACCGAGAATTTTGTCCTGCCCTTCTCTCACGATGAGGTTGTCCATGGCAAAGGCTCGATGATCGACAAGATGCCAGGTGATGATTGGCAGAAGTTCGCCAATCTACGCCTCCTCTATAGCTATATGTTCACCTATCCCGGGAAAAAACTGCTCTTCATGGGGAGCGAGTTCGCCCAGGGCCGCGAGTGGAACGATAGCGAGGCCCTCGACTGGATCCTCGAGGATCACCCCTATCACCGCGGGGTGACCACGCTGTTGACTGATCTGAGCCGCCTCTACAAGGAGCAACCGGCACTGCACCAGATCGAGTTCGAATACCCGGGATTCGAGTGGATTGACTGCCATGACAGTTCACAGTCGATTCTCAGCTATTTGCGTAAGGACCGGGAAGGGAAAGAACTGCTGATCATCCTCAACTTCACTCCGGTACCCCGTGACAACTACCGCATCGGGGTCAATCATCCCGGCAGCTATTGGGAGATCCTGAACTCCGATTCGGAGTTTTACGGGGGCAGCAACATGGGCAATGGCAATGGACTGGTCGCGGAAAAGAGGCCATGGATGGGACGCGACCAATCCATCGTCCTGACCCTGCCGCCGCTGGCCGCAATCATGCTGCGCAGGGAGGAGGGATGAGGTCAACCCACCACTTATACAGGCTGAGTGAAGCGGATAACCGGTTTTTTAAGAAAGGCGTTACCCCTTCCGGTGGCGATGAAAATAGGTAATCAGGCCGCTGGTGGAACTATCGTGATTGGTGGTCTGCCGCTCCTCCTTCAACTCGGGGAGGATCACACTAGCCAGCTGTTTACCCAGTTCCACACCCCACTGGTCAAAGGAGTTGACCCGCCAGATGACGCCCTGGATGAAGATCTTATGCTCATATAAGGCGATCAGGGAGCCCAGGCGCGACGGAGTTATCTTATCCACCAACAGGGTGTTCGAGGGCCTGTTACCCGGAAAGATACGATGGTGTAGAAGATCGACGATATGATCGGGATCCATGCCCGACGCCACCATCTCCTCGCGTGCTTCGACCCGGGTCTTACCGCGCATCAATGCCTCGCTTTGCGCCAGACAGTTGGCGAACAACTTTTCGTGGTGATCCCCTGACTCGTTGTGACTGTTGACCGGAATTATGAAATCACAGGGAATGAGCTGAGTGCCCTGGTGGATGAGCTGGTAGTAGGCATGCTGCCCGTCTGTACCCGCGGTACCCCAGATCACAGGGCCGGTGGGATAGTCCACGGGCCGGCCGAATCGGGTCACGCGCTTGCCATTGCTCTCCATATCCGCCTGCTGCAGATAGTCGGGCAGATAGCGTAGGTACTGATCATAAGGGAGGATGGCGTGGGTGCCGGCATTGGCGAAATCCACATACCAGATACCCAGCAGCGCCATGATCACCGGCATGTTTTCCGAGAGGTCGGCATGCAGGAAATGTTGATCCATTTCATGTGCGCCCTGCAGCAGCTCATAAAAGCTGTCCATCCCGATGGCGATCGCGATTGGCAAACCGATTGCGGACCAGAGGGAATAGCGTCCGCCGACCCAATCCCAGAATTCGAACATATTTTCCGTATCTATACCGAATTGCGAGACCCGCTCTCCATTGGTCGAAACAGCGACAAAGTGGCGCGCCACGGCCTTTTCATCCCCCAGTTTCTGCAGCAGCCAGTTGCGCGCGGTGTACGCATTGGTCAAGGTCTCCTGGGTGGTGAAGGTCTTGGAAGCGATGATGAAGAGCGTGGTTTCAGGATCCAGTGGCCGCAGCGTCTCGAGAATATGCGTGGCATCCACATTGGAGACGAAATGCATGCGTAAATCGGCCTTCTGGTAGGGCTTGAGCGCTTCGCAGACCATCAGCGGACCCAGGTTGGAGCCACCGATTCCGATGTTCACCACATCGCTGATCGGCTTCCCGGTATAACCTGTCCACTCGCCACTCCGCACCGCCCCGGAAAACGCCTCCATTTGCTTCAGCACCGTGTTGATACCCGGCATTACGTCCTCGCCGTCGTACCAGATGGGATGGTTGGAGCGATTTCTCAAAGCCACATGAAGCACAGCCCTGTTCTCGGTGATATTAAGGCGTTCACCGGAAAACATGCGGCGGCGCCAGCCGTCCACATCCACCGCCTGGGCCAACTCCAGAAGCAGGTTCATCGATCTCGAGGTTATCCGGTTCTTCGAATAGTCGAGCAGGATGCCGCACTGGCGAATCGACATCTGTTCGGCTCGCTCCGGACTCTGCTGAAACAGATCACGCATCTGCAGGGGTTTGACCTCGGCCCAGTGGTTCGCGAGAGCCGTCCATTCTTCTGTCTGATCAATCTCGGTCATGGTTCAAATGGGTTTGTTTGAATATTGATTCCAGTTCTTATAAAAAATAGGCTGCAGCGGGTGCAAGATACCACATAACCTATCGTACAGCTGCGTAAGTAGATGATAAAATAGCGCGAATAGTCGAATGTAGATTCAGAATCTGCGCATTCATGCTCGAAAAATAAGGATAACAAAGTCCATGAAAATCCTCTTTGCCAGCAGCGAAGCTACACCGTTGATAAAAACCGGTGGCCTGGCCGATGTTGCAGGCAGCCTGCCTGTTGCACTCGATCACATCGGCCAGGATTGTCGCTTGATTCTGCCTGGTTATCCAGACGTTCTGGAAAAAGCAGATGACTTACAGAGCCTGGCTACACTGGAAATCCCGGGTGAAACCTCAGCGGTCCATCTGTTACAGGGTAGCAGCGGTCCGCACAAGGTACCGCTCTACGTTGTCGACGCGCCCCGCAGGTTCAATCGCCCGGGTAACCCCTATCTCTCACCCGAAGGCACCAACTGGCCCGATAATCCGGAACGCTTCAGCCTCTTCTGCCGGGCGGTGGCGGAACTGGCCATGAACCGCATCGGGATCGACTGGCGACCCGATGTAGTCCACGCAAATGACTGGCAGACCGGCCTCATCGCCCCCCTGCTCTCCGATGAAACGGATCGACCCGCAACCCTGTTCACGATCCACAATCTGGCCTATCAGGGACTCTTCGACCATGCGACATTCCTGCGCCTGGGTCTACCCGATCACCTCTGGTCCTACCACCACCTGGAGTTTCACGACCAGCTCTCATTCATCAAGGGCGGGATTGCGCTCTCGGACCGGGTGAACACGGTCAGTCCGACCTACGCCAACGAGGTGAAGACCGCAGAGTTCGGATATGGCCTCGAGGGATTGTTGAGCCATCGCAAAGACCACTTCAGCGGTGTCCTCAACGGCATCGACTACCACGAGTGGGACCCGCTCACCGATCGTCATATCAGTGCACCCTACTCGATCGAGCGCTTCGCCGAAAAACGCAATAACAAACTGGCCTTGCAGCGGGAATATGGCCTCCCCGAGGATGAACACATCCAGTTGTTCGGCTATATCGGACGCCTGGTCGACCAGAAGGGCGTCGACCTGATCCTGCAGGTACTTCCCGGGATCATGGATTCAGGGGCACAGATGGTGATGCTGGGATCAGGGAACAAGGATCTTGAACATGCGCTGGAGAAGATCAGCAACCGTTACCACAGCCGCGTCGGCGTCTACATCGGCTACGATGAAGGCCTGTCGCACCGCATTGAAGCGGGGTGTGACTGCTTCATCATGCCCTCCCGTTTCGAACCTTGCGGATTGAATCAGATGTACAGCCTGAGATACGGCACCATCCCCATTGTCAGGCGAACCGGTGGCTTGGCGGATACGGTGATCGACGCAACGCCATCAACCCTCGCCCAGGGCAGCGCCACGGGATTCGTCTTCGACAATGCGGATGGAGAGAGCCTCTGGGGAGCGGTGGAGCATGCCATCAATTTCTATCGGCGCTCCCAGACCGACTGGGAGATCCTCGCCCGTACCGGGATGCAGCAGGATTTCAGCTGGGAGGCGAGCGCCCAGCACTACCTGGAACTCTACCAGACGGCACTGGATGAACCGGGATTGTAGCTAGCCTGTCGAGGAGAACCCCTCAGGCAGGATCTGGAATTGATGAAATCAAGCGGCCTGAATCGGGATGGCGTCGCCGGTCCCTATGACCCTGTTCTCTTCATCGAGATAGACCAGGGAGGGTTTGAAGCTCTCCATCTCACTGCTGTCCAGACCGGCATAGGCGCAGATGATGATCCGATCACCGGGATCGGCCTTGTGTGCCGCGGCACCATTGATAGAAATCACCCGGGATCCAGCCTCCGCCAATATGGCGTAGGTTGTGAAACGCTCCCCGTTGGTCACGTTATAGATCTGGATCTGTTCGTACTCATGGATTCCAGCCAAACGCATCAGCTCTGCATCAATGGCGCAGGAGCCTTCATAATCAAGCTCGGAGTGAGTCACACATGCTCGATGTAGCTTGCACTTGAGTACTGTCAGCTGCATGGATATCTTGCCCTATCTTGAATGGATGACGCGGTTGAGCCTTGTCATGGAACTGACCGGTGATCGGTCAGCCAGACGATGTAACAGTCGATTATCCGTGATCTTTGTCAGTCTAGCAACAAAAAAATGTTGCTATGCAGCATTTAGATTATCTATCAGTCTGGTAGTTCCCATAAAGGCGGCCGCCAATATCACCAGGTCCCGTTCGTCCGGATCCGGTGGTTGCAAATCCTCTGCCCGACGGATGGCGTAATAGTCCGGTGTGAAACCGGCGGATCGAAGCATTTCCTGGCCCTCTGCCTCCAGCAGCGCATAGTCGCGCTCACCCGACTTCAGTGCCCTGGCTGTGACCCCGAGGGTTTCATAGAGTTTTGGCGCCTGTCGCCTCTCCGCGGGGCTGAGGTAGCCGTTGCGGGAGCTTTTCGCCAGGCCGTCCGCCTCCCTGACGGTGGGTAACCCTATGATTTCAATGGGCATTGCCAAATCGTCCACCATGCGTCGGATCACCATCAATTGCTGGTAGTCCTTCTCCCCGAACAGCGCCAGATCGGGCTGCACATAGTTGAAGAGTTTGCAAACAATTGTGGCGACGCCGACAAAATGGCCAGGTCGGCTGGCACCGCAGAGAATATCGGAGATCCCGGGCACCTCGACCCGGGTCTGGGCCTGATCCCCCTGGGGGTAGACGGTCGCCGCCGTGGGCGTGAAGAGGAGATCGGTAGCGGCAGCCTCCAGCTTGCGCTGATCCGCATCCAGGGTACGCGGATAGCTTGCAAAATCCTCTCCCTCTCCAAACTGCATCGGATTGACAAAGATGCTCACCACGCAGCGATCGCAGCGTTTCCTTGCCGCCTCCACAAGTGCCAGATGTCCCTCATGGAGATTGCCCATGGTCGGTACAAGTCCAATCTTCTCCCCAGCCCCGCGCCAGCCGTTGATGCGTTGGCGCAGCGACGCTAGATCACAAACAGTCTCCATGCCCGGTCTCACTTGAAACTGTGTTCAGCCGTGGGGAATTCGCCCGATCTTACCGCATCCGCATAGGCCTGCAGCGCCTCCTGGATGTTTCTGCCCGAATGCAGAAAGTTCTTCACGAAGCGGGGTGGATTGGGATTGAGTCCGATCATGTCGTAGAGCACCAACACCTGGCCGTCACAATCGGGCCCCGCGCCGATACCGATCACGGGGATGGACAGCTCGGCCGTGATCTGGGCAGCCAGCTGATTCGGCACGCACTCCAGCACCAGCATATCGACTCCCGCTTCCTGCAGCAGTCTGGCGTCTTCGCGTATAAGGGTGGCATCCCGCTGCTCCCGTCCCTGCACCCGATAGCCTCCAAGCTTGTGGACCGACTGCGGCAGCAGACCCAGATGGCCGCAGACGGGTATCCCCTGGGAGGCGAGCTGGCGTATCGCCTCGAGCTGGGCTGCTCCACCCTCCAGCTTGACCATGTGGGCACCGCCCTCCTTCATCAGCCTGCCCGCCGACTCCATGGCCAGACTTGGAGAGCGATAGCTCATGAACGGCATATCCGCCACCAGCAGGGCGCACTCCCTGCCTCTGGCCACGTTGCGGGTATGGTAGATCATCTCCTCCAGGGTGACCGGCAGGGTGCTCTCCTGACCCTGAATCACCATGCCCAGTGAATCACCGACAAGAATCACCTCGATTCCCGCCGCTTCGATCATGCGGGTAAAGCTGGCATCGTAACTGGTCAAGACACAGATCTTTTCACCGGCTGACTTCATCTCCAGCAAGCTTCTGACAGTTATGTTTCTTCTGCTCATATTGTCTCGTAAGTCAGGTTCATGACCGCTCATTTCCGCACCGCATATGTAGCACAGGATCTATTCCTATCATCTCTGTTTGTGGAACTACCAAGGCACGTGGCGATTATTCGTCAACCAATGATCAGCATCTCATTGCCCTGATTGCGGTAGATTTGTTAAGACTCAAGTATATAGTTTGTTGCCCCGCTTCGCGATCTGTTTACACCAATACACAGGCTCCATACAGCGTGAGAGAGAAACCGGGAAAGCAACAGAAATTCAGAGGGAAAAGCCTGTGAGATTCAAATAGCGGCGCCGTTGCGCACCTTGATCACAGATATGCGTCAGCAGCAGTTGGAAATCCTCCTCCCGCTTAAGCGGATCGATCTCCGCCGCATTGACGATCAACAGTGGTGAGCGATCGTAATAGTGGAAGAAGTCGGCATAGGCATCGCAAAGCTGCTGTAGATATCCAGGTTCGATTTTGCGCTCCACCGGCCGCGAACGCCGCTTGATGCGTTTCATCAAAACATCGACAGGCGCCTGGAGGTAGACCACCAGGTCGGGCAGCGGCGCCTCCAGGGTTAGATGCTCATAGACCTGCTCATAGAGCCGCATCTCGTCGGCGTCGAGATTGATCTGCGCGAAGAGACGATCCTTTTCAAGCATGAAATCGGCGATCAAGTGCTGTCTGAACATATCGCCCTGGGACAGGTCGTTCCACTGACGGCTGCGCTGAAACAGGAAAAACAGCTGCGCCGGTAGTGCGGCTTCCCGGGGATTGGCGTAAAAACGCTGCAGAAAGGGGTTCTCTTCCGCCCCCTCCAGCAGCATCTCACTGCCGAAGTGGTCCGCCAGACGATGTACCAGGCTGGTTTTTCCAACCCCGATCGGCCCTTCCACAACGATGAAGTTCGGCTTATCGATCGACTCGCTCAATACCCTCTCCCGACAGTTTCAGCAACAGATCCTGTAACCTGCCCATGCCGGGAATCTCCATATCGGGCGGGGCGATCTCACTCATGGGCAGCAGCACAAATGCCCGCTTGGCCATCTCAGGGTGGGGTACGGAGAGTCGTGGCGTGTCGATCGACATGCCGCCATATAAGAGCAGATCGAGGTCGAGCGTGCGTGGCCCCCAATGCAGGCCTCCACGCTCCCTTCGGTGGGCCTGTTCAAGGGCCTGGAGTTGATCCAGCAATGCCTCGGCATCCAAGGTTGTCGCAAGGGATGCGACGGCGTTGATGAAGTACGGCTGATTCTGCGGGCCAAGGGGTCGGGTACGATAGAGGGAGGAGTGCTTGAGCAGGGTGATGGGACGCAATGCCTTGAGCTCCTCCAGCGCACTTTCCACCTGGCGTCGGGGGTTTTCCATGTTGCTGCCCAAACCGACATAGGCAGTCAACGATCGATCCCTACTCATCGCTCGGGTTTTTGCGCTTGTTTTTATTGCTGCGCCTCTTCCGGCGACGACCTCTGCCGCGGCGTCCCTGATCGGTCATACTCTGCTTTTGCTGACTGTTGGCCTGCTGGAACTCGGTCCACCATTTCGCGAGTTCAGTTTCCACCTCCCCCGCCTCGGCACGGAGCAAGAGAAAATCATAGGCTGCGCGAAACCGGGGATGGGTCAGCAAACGATAGGGTTTTTTACCCTGGCGCTGTTCAAAGCGTGGCTGCAGCTGCCAGATGTCACGCATCGGATAACTGAATCGTTTTGGAATCGATATGTGTCTGGTCTGTTCGCTCAAGACATCGCCGGCCGAGGTCTGCAGCGCCTCGATGGGTTGCGCTTGCTGTTCCAACAACGCTTCATAGCCGAGCCTTACCGGTTCCCACAACAGCACCGCAAAGAGAAACGCGGGTGTAACCGATTTATCCTGCTGCAGACGCGCATCGGTGTTGGCCAATCCCCGGTTGACGAAGGTGATGGGGAAGTCGTGGTCTTCGTGGGAGAGCGCCTCTTCGGTGGCCGGAAAGAGCTGTCCAAAGAGGCCGTAGTGTCGCAGTTTCTCAAAGGTCTCCAAGGCCGAGCCACCGAGAAAGAGTTTCAGCACCTCCTCGTAGAGTCTGGCCGAGGGTACTTCGCTGAGCAGCGGCGCCAGACGCTGCATCGGCGACTCCGTTTCCGGGTCGATGATGAATCCCAGCTTGGCGGCAAAGCGAACGGCCCGCAAGAGACGCACCGGATCCTCCCTGAAGCGGCTCTCCACATTACCCAGCAGTCGAATCACACCATTGCGCAGATCCGACATGCCATCGGCGAAATCGATTACCGTAAAATCACTGACATTGTAGTAGAGGGCATTGATGGTGAAGTCCCGTCGCTGGGCATCCTCCTCCAGCGTACCGTATACGTTGTCACGCAGGATCATGCCGTTCTCTACATGGCGCTCCCCCTCCTCCGCCGCTTGTTTGTTACTGCGAAAAGTCGCGACTTCGATGATCTCCCGGCCGAAGTAGACATGGGCGAGGCGAAAACGCCTGCCGATCAGGCGGCAGTTTCTAAACACCGACTTGACCTCTTCCGGCAGGGCGCTGGTCGCCACGTCAAAATCCTTGGGCTCGCGACCAAGCAGCAGGTCGCGCACACCCCCACCCACCAGGTAGGCTTCGTGCCCGGTGCTATTCAGCCTGGTAAGGACTCGAATCGCGTTTCGGCTGATATTGGCACGGGAGATGGTGTGCCCGTCCCGTGCAATGACGGTAGGCGTTACAGCGTCTTGTCTTGCCGATCCGTCCGGGGGAGTGGAACTACGGATCAATCCGGAGAATTTCGTTTTCAGCCACTTGGCAGTTTGTTTCAAAGGTACGACCACTGAACTATTTTTTAACCAGGTGATTGAGCCTGGCAACCAAGTCAGTATAATACCGCCTTTCGTGAGAAACTGCTCCCTTCGTCTAGTGGTTAGGACGCTGGCCTCTCACGCCGGTAACAGGGGTTCGAATCCCCTAGGGAGTACCATAACAGGAAGAGGCCGCCCAGGTGCGGCCTTTTTTATAGCTCTTTGGATAACTCACTGAGATATAGACGAAAATCTTCTCCAAGCTCTTCATGTGACAAGCCATATTCAACCGTCGCCTCGAGATAACCGAGCTTGCTGCCGCAATCGTAACGCTTGCCTTTTACCCGATAGACCCTGACCTTCTCATACTTCAGCAGCTCAGCAATGGCATCGGTCAGCTGAATCTCGCCGCCGGCGCCCCGTCCTGTCTGCTTGAGCAGTTCGAAAATGCGAGGCGTCAGGATATAGCGGCCCACTACCGCGAGATTGGAGGGTGCATCCTCCGGTTTCGGCTTTTCCACGATGGAGGTTATGACCGCTGTCTCGCCATCATCCTCCTCCACTTCGACGATGCCGTATTTGCCTGTCTCCTCGTGCGGCACCTCTTCAACCAGTATTACACTGCATTGAAAGCGTTCGTAGATTCGGGCCATCTGCGTAATGGCGCCAACACCACCTTCACCACGAATCAGGTCATCGGCAAGGATCACCGCAAAGGGTTCATCCGCCACCACCGCTTCAGCACAGAGCACCGCATGTCCCAGCCCCAAGGCCTCCGCCTGCCTTAAGTAGATACAACTGACGTCAGGGGGAAGGACATTTTGCACTTTCTGCAATAGCGCGGACTTACCGGTCTCCTTGAGTTCACTCTCCAACTCGTAGGCCTTGTCGAAGTGATCGGGTATGGAGCGCTTGTTCCGGCCGGTTACAAATACCAGCGATGTCACACCCGCCTCTTCCGCCTCCTCCGCGGCATACTGAATCAGTGGCTTGTCCACTATCGGCAGCATCTCCTTTGGATTGGCCTTGGTTGCAGGTAGAAACCGGGTCCCCATACCTGCAACGGGGAAGACTGCCTTTCTTATCTTTTTAACCATTACTGCTCCTATCAAGCCTTAATACAATGGTGCCGCTACGATGCCCGCATCATGGCGATTCAGCACCCTCGAAGTTCTATCCATCCAGCATACAGGGTTCCATGATGGAGGTCCCTATCTTTGATCAATCCGCCGCTGCGGATTTCAGCCTATTTATAAATTGGCAGCGATCTCCTGATTGATCAACTGCAGTGCCTCCACGGGATCGGCTGCCCCGGTAATCGGTCTGCCCACAACCAGATAACTCGATCCCGCTCTGATTGCCTCCGCTGGCGTCATCACCCTTCGCTGGTCATCCTGGGCTGCCTGCTTGGGGCGGACACCGGGAGTCACGAGGAGAAAGTCATCCGTCAAATCCCGGCGCAGCATCTCCGCTTCCCTCGGGGAACAGACTACACCGTCCAGACCCGCCTGTTGGGTCAATCTTGCCAGTCGAGAGACATTGTCAGCCGGATCACCGGCAAAACCGATCTCATGGATCTCCTCGCCGGAGAGGCTGGTAAGTATGGTAACGGCAACCAGCAGCGGCCGTTGCGTTCTGGCCTCCAGACGCTCCCGGGCTGTCTCCATCATTCTGCGGCCGCCGGATGCGTGCAGATTGATCATCCACACACCGAGATCGGCGGCCGCATCACAGGCCGCCGCCACGGTATTGGGAATATCGTGAAACTTAAGATCGAGAAACAGATCGAAGCCGCGGCTCCTCAGCACCTCGACAAAGGGAGGGCCGAGACGGGTGAACATCTCCTTCCCTACCTTGAGCCGACAGAGCGAGGGATCGAGGCGCTCCACAAGGGCCAGGGCCTTCTCCTGATCAGGATAGTCAAGCGCGACAATGACCCTGGAATCACTGCTGTTCATCTCTATTTCTACCTTTTGTTGTTATCTGGATTTCTATCGATTCGAGTCTAGCTTCAAGTCAGCGCATTGGCCTTGATGCTGCGGGTAAGCCCCTGCTGGGGCTTGATCTCGCCCCAGGTCTTGCAGCTCGGACAGTGCCAGTGCAGCTTCTTCGCGGTAAAGCCACAGTGCTCGCACTGATAGGCCGGCTGTTTCTCCAGTAATTTCATCACTGATTGCAGCAGCACCTCCAAGGCCTCCCTGGGGCTCTCTTCGCTGCGTTGCAGATTCAGCCTGACCAAGCGTTCCAGACCCTTTAAATCGGGCGCCTCTTCCAGGTGTCTGAGCATGGCATCCACGGCCGCGCCTGCACCCTCTTTTTCCACAATCATCTCGGAGAGTATCATCATCGCTTCCGTGCAGTGGTGGCGTTGGTACAACTGCTGCAGATATTCGAACAGTTCCGGCTGCCTGCCGAGTTTTTTGTAACATTCCACCAGCCTGGGCAGAACCTCCGACAGGTAGATGGGATCATTGTCCTCGACCTGCTGCAACAGCCTGACCACTGATCGGCAATCCCCCCGGGTGTAATCGATCTCCGCCTGCAACAGCAGCGCTCGCACATTGCTCCGCTGGACCTGCTGAGCCCGTTTCAGATACCCCTCGGCAGCTGAGATATTCTGCTCGCTCAACATCTGCTCAGCCAATTCACAATAGAAATGGGCGACTGCGTTCGGCAAAGAAGGGTAGTGCGATTCGGAGATCTTCTCGGCAACGTCGAGACACCGCTGCCACTCCTTCTCCTGTTGGTAGATCTCCAGCAGGTAGGTATAGGCCTGTTCGTTATAGATTCTCAGTTCAGTCAATTCGAGAAACAGGTTCTCGGCGCGATCAAAGAGTCCTGCCCGCATATAGTCCTGACCCAGTTCGAGCAGTGCCTGCGCGCGCTGTTCACGGTTCAGGCTGGGCCTGGCAATCAGATTTTGATGGATTCTGATGGCACGATCGACTTCGCCCCGCCGGCGAAAGAGGTTACCCAGGGCAAGATGGGTTTCCACGGTGTCGCTGTCCACATCCAGCAGTTCGATAAACAGATCAATTGCCTTGTCCGGTTGTTCGTTGAGCAGATAGTTGAGCCCTTTGAAATAGACGGGTGCGATCTGCTGCGGCTGCTTCTGCTTATTTCTCACCATCCCGCGCCTTGCCGTATACCATCCGGACGCGGCAGCCACGGGCAACAGCAGGAGAAGTAACTCAATCACCCGTCACCTCGACAACTACCCCCTTCGAGCAAGGTCGATCGATTGTAGCGACTGCAATCGTGATATGGCATGAAACGCACATGAAAACTCTCACTGCTCCTTCAATGGCAGGGCGCGAAGGTTATTAACCTCTTCGCTCACCATTTGACTGCGCCGCTTGAGGCCATGGATCTCCCTTTTAAGCGCCAACACCTTTCCCGTTCCGGCCAATACTCCCAGCACCACACCCAAGCCCAGGGCGATTGTCACGATTAACGACAGTGGCAGATCCAGACTGCCGAAATAGTAGTTAAATCCAACAGGATCCGCATTGAGGACAGCAAAGACCGCACCCACTATCATGATAAGAATGACGACGACGAGTTTTATGAATCGCATCAGACGTTCCGTATTCCGCTCTCAGGCGCCCATTCTCGCCTACTGCCGTCCAGTTTGAAATAGCCAAAATGGAAGAACAGGGGTAGAGAAAGCGGAGTTTTTTGCCTGGGTCACAATTGTTTTCATCGATAAACGCCTTGTTCTTTCGACTGCCAGGCCCGGCAGCATGCGAAAGCGAAGAGCGATTACGGTTTTCTGGCAAGGCACTTACCGTGACATGACAGGATCACCGCCGGATCCGTCCGGCAGCTGCATGGGTGGAGTGCGAGACCCGGTTCAAGCCCGGCATCCAGCAATGGCTGTCTGCTAGGCGTAGATATCTAACAGGCCATCGCTAGTTGCTACCCATATTTGACGGGATGCCGACGTTTGCTCTTGGCTCAACGGGTCTCCACTGAGGTTGCCGCTGCCGTTGAACCGGGTTTTTTCGTCCTGCGCAGATCCGCCGGCTTGCTGTTGGCCCACATCGACATTGGCAAGATTGAGGTTGATCTCTGCGAACTGTTCCCGCAGGCGGGGAATCGAGGCCTCGAGGGCCTCTCGCGTGGGGGCTTGGGCGGCGACAAAGGTGACGCTGGTCTGGTCATTCTGCACCGATATCCTTATCTCCAAGGGCCCGAGATTGGGTGGATTGAGCTTGATTTCGGCATGCTGAATATTGTGACCGACCATCCATTGGATTCGCTCCCCCACCGCCCTGTCCCATCCGGGTTGACCCAGGGGAGTATCCAGGGGCATGACAATCGATGGCCTTATTCCGGTGCCTGTATTGACCACTGACTGCAGCGAGGTGAGTGTCAGCTGCCCCGTGGGCTCCATGGACCTCCCCGCTTCAACAAATTGCTTACCCAGCTCAGTGAGTTGCAGTTTCAGTTCCTGGGACTGACCACCGTTGGCCAACTTCTGGATCAGCAATTCCGGCTCGATCGATTGCAGCTGCGGTTGCAGGGGTTTAACCACCAGGCTCGCCGTCATCCCGGACTCAGTCAAGGAGGCTTGCTGCGGTGAAGGCAGAAACGGCAAGGGTTTGCCGTCCATGAGGAGAGAGAGCGGCAAGACCCTGCCATCGCGGGGGCCGATTGCCTGGCCCTGCAGCGAATCCGCCGGCCCGGTCGGCAGGGAGAGAAGCACTACCGCCTCCTCGCCCTTGGCCATCAACAGCTCGCTTAAGGCCTGATCGAAAGCCACCCCGATAATCTCCCCGTCCGCTGTGATCCGGGCGAATAGATCACCAGCCTCGGCCGGGTTGGCGGTGGTTGGCTTATCCCCTTGAACCTGGGGCATGAGTTCAATTTGTATCATGGCTAGACCTGTCGTTGTCGCATCCAGTCGACAATAGCAATGCAGGTTCCGGGCCAGTTTTTTTACAGGGAAAAGTCCTGAGGCGCCGCGCGGCGCCACTCCGCCGAGCGCAGGCGCCACTCCCCATCGCGCTGCTGCACGAAGAGGAGCTTGAGTCGAAGCAGGTCTCCGCGCCACTGGGAGAGCCCCAGCTCCACCTCCTGCGGCGATCCGGCGAGTCCGGCGAAAACCACGACTTCGGCATCCCCTTCGGAAAGCAACTCGATCTGATCGATTTTGGCGAGGATATGGATCGATTTATGCCGCAGAAAGTAGCCGACAAGCATCGTCTTCAGCGACCTGAAGTCACGCCCATCCTTGTCACTGTACGCCGGATCAACAAAGTCCATGGCTGAGGAGAGATCGCGTGCTTCAAGATGGGCTTCAGCCTGATTCAGCAGGTTCTTCAGCTGCTCTTCCACAGTCAGCGGTTGGTCGCTGCAACCGCCGTGCAGCAGACTGATAAAAAGCAGCAGGAGGACGGTGAAGCGACTGGGTGAGGAAACGGCCACCGGCTATCTCAGACTCAGAACATCCTGCATGTCGAAAAGCCCCCGCTCCCTTGTTACCACCCATGTGGCCGCACGCATGGCGCCACGGGCAAAATTCATCCGATTCGATGCCTTGTGCACCACCTCCACGCGCTCACCCTCCATGGCAAACCAGACGCTGTGTTCCCCAACCACATCTCCCGCACGGATGGTCTCGAAGCCGATGGTATTGCCATCCCGGGGTCCGGTCTTACCCTCACGGCCATAGATGGCGCAGCTTTTCAAATCCCGTCCGAGGGTCTCTGCAACCACCTCGCCCAGCCTCAATGCAGTACCGGAAGGGGCATCGACCTTGTGCCTGTGGTGCGCCTCGATAATCTCGATATCCGCATCATCCCCCAAGGTCTTGGCAGCCATCTCTACCAGTTTGAAGCAGAGGTTGACCCCGACGCTCATGTTCGGTGCGAACACGATCCCGATATCGTCGGCCCCGTCTCTCAGCGCCTGCTTTTCCGCTTCACTGAGGCCGGTGGTTCCGATAACCAGGCACTTTCCCGCCTGCCGACATATCGATAGATGGTTCATGGTCGCCGCGGGCGCGGTAAAATCGATCACTACATCGAAATCATCAACGACCGATTGCAAATCGGAGACCAGGGCAACACCGAGATGGCCAATACCCGCCAGTACGCCGGCATCATGCCCGAGAAAGCTGCTCTCCGAGCTTTCCGTCGCCGCACCCAGGGTCAAACCCCCGGTCTCGCTCACAGCCGATACCAGAGACCGCCCCATGCGTCCTGCCGCGCCAACCACTGCGATTCTTGTCATCCGATCCGCCCCTTTGAGATTTGCTGTTGAATGAGAGATGGCAATAAAAACTAGCTTTAAAAACCCATGTTTTCAAAAAATTTTTTCACCCCGTCGACCCATGTGGTGGAGTGGGGGCTGTGCTTCGCACCACCCTTTTTCATACTCTCATCCAGGCGTTTGAACAGCTCTTCCTGTTCGGCTGTCAACTTGACGGGTGTCTCCACCAAAACCCGGCACAACAGATCACCCAAGGGACCGCCGCGCACCGGTTTGACCCCCTTGCCACGCATGCGAAACAGACGCCCGGTCTGTGTACCCGCGGGGATCTTCAGGAGCACTTTGCCATCCAGGGTGGGAACCTCCAGCTCACCTCCCAAGGCCGCGACGGCGAAACTGATCGGCACTTCGCAGTAGAGATGGTTGTCCTCGCGGGAGAAGATATCGTGGGGCTTTACCGCGACCTGCACATAGAGATCCCCTGGCGGTCCACCGCTCTCCCCCGCCTCACCCTCGCCGGCGAGGCGGATGCGGTCCCCGGAATCGACCCCGGGGGGCACCTTGACCGAGAGGGTCTTGTGCTCCTGGACACGCCCCTGGCCATGACAGCTGGGACAGGGATCCTCGATCATGGTCCCTTTACCATGACAACGCGGACAGGTCTGCTGTACGGAGAAGAAGCCCTGCTGCATACGTACCTGGCCATGACCGCCACAGGTATCGCAGGTCTTTGGTGTGGTGCCCTTTCTGGCGCCGCTGCCACCGCAGGTATCACACTTCACCAGGGTCGGCACCCTGATCTTCACGGTGGTGCCCGCCACTGCATCCTCCAGTGATAACTGCAGGTTGTAGCGCAGATCGGCACCGCGATGGACACGGGAGCCACCGCCCGGGCCGCGCCCGCCGCCGAATATATCGCCGAATACGTCGCCGAATATGTCCGAAAAGTTGGCACTGCCGCCGCCGAAACCGCCGCCCATGCTCGGATCCACACCGGCATGACCGAACTGGTCGTAGGTTGCCCGCTTCTGCGCATCGGTTAAAACTTCATAGGCCTCCTTGGCTTCCTTGAACTTCTCTTCGGCACTACTTGCGGCATCCCCGGTATTGCGATCGGGATGGTATTTCATGGCAAGACGCCTATAGGCCTTCTTGATATCGGTCTCACTGGCATTCTTGTTGACGCCAAGAACTTCGTAATAATCGCGTTTAGCCATGATTGTTATCTATTACTACCATTGATTGTTGACCCAGATCATCCGCCTCACTGCCATAATGCCGGCCTGCTGTTTTGAACCCGCATAACGCCAAAAACCGCACATCGGTGGAGATGCCGATGCGCGGTTTATCTGGCCAGCGTCTCAGACTAGTTTTTGTTGTCCTTGACCTCTTCGAACTCGGCATCGACGACATTATCATCGGCCGCCTCGGAGCTGGCCTCGGATGCGTCCGCTGCGGCCTCCGCACCGGCTTCGTCCGCGCCCTTCTGGGCATAGAGCCGTTCCGCCATCTTACCAGAGGCTTCGGCCAAGGCCTTGGTCTTCGCCTCGATGGCCTCCTTGTCGTCGCCTTTCATGGCCTCCTCGAGCTCCTTGATGGCGCTCTCGATCGCCTCCTTTTCACCGGCCTCGAGCTTGTCCTCACCCAGCTCTTCCATCGACTTCTTGGTGGCGTGGATCATGGTGTCCGCCTGGTTGCGGGCACCGATCAGTTCATGGAACTTGCGATCCTCGTCCGCGTGGGCCTCGGCATCCTTGATCATGCGATCGACTTCATCATCGCTGAGACCGGAAGAGGCCTTGATGACAATCGACTGCTCCTTGCCGGTCGCCTTGTCCTTGGCGGAGACATTGAGAATACCGTTGGCGTCGATATCGAAGCTGACCTCGATCTGCGGCACACCCCGGGGTGCGGGCGGGATGTCGCTGAGATCGAAGCGGCCCAGGGATTTGTTGGCTCCCGCCTGCTCTCGCTCGCCCTGCAGCACATGCACGGTCACCGCCGTCTGGTTGTCGTCCGCGGTGGAGAAGACCTGGGAGGCGCTGGTCGGGATGGTGGTGTTCTTCTCGATCAGCCGGGTCATGACGCCGCCCAGGGTCTCGATACCGAGGGAGAGGGGGGTGACGTCGAGCAGCAGCACATCCTTCACGTCGCCGCCCAGCACGCCGCCCTGGATCGCGGCGCCGATGGCCACCGCCTCGTCCGGGTTGACGTCCTTGCGCGGCTCCTTGCCGAAGAACTCCTTCACCGCCTCCTGCACCTTCGGCATCCGGGTCTGGCCGCCGACCAGGATCACTTCGTCGATCTTGGAGGCGTCGATACCGGCGTCCTTGAGGGCGATCCTGCAGGGCTCGATGGTGCGGGTCACCAGATCCTCCACCAGCGACTCCAGCTTGGAGCGGGTCAGCTTGATGTTGAGATGTTTGGGACCGCTGGCATCGGCGGTGATGTAGGGCAGATTGATATCGGTCTGCTGGCTGGAGGAGAGCTCGATCTTGGCCTTCTCGGCGCCCTCCTTCAGACGCTGCAGGGCCAGGGGATCGTTACGCAGATCGAAACCCTGATCCTTCTTGAATTCATCCACCAGGAAGTCGATGATGCGCATGTCGAAATCCTCGCCACCGAGAAAGGTGTCACCGTTGGTGGAGAGTACTTCGAACTGATGCTCGCCATCGATCTCCGCGATCTCGATAATGGAGATATCGAAGGTGCCGCCGCCAAGGTCGTAGACCGCCAGGGTCTGGTCACCACGCTTCTTGTCCATGCCGTAGGCGAGCGCCGCAGCCGTCGGCTCGTTGATGATACGCTTCACATCCAGTCCGGCGATGCGGCCCGCATCCTTGGTGGCCTGACGCTGGGAATCGTTGAAATAGGCCGGAACGGTGATAACCGCCTCTTTCACCTCTTCGCCGAGATAGTCCTCAGCGGTCTTTTTCATCTTCTGCAGGATCTTGGCGGAGATCTCCGGCGGCGCCATCTTCTTGCCGTTCACCTCGACCCAGGCGTCGCCATTGTCGGCCTTGACGATCTTGTAGGGCACCATGTCGACGTCGCGCTGTACCACATCGTCGTTAAACATGCGTCCAATCAGGCGTTTGATGGCAAACAGGGTGTTCTGCGGGTTGGTCACCGCCTGGCGCTTGGCGGACTGCCCGACCAGGATCTCACCATCATTGGCATAGGCAATGATGGAGGGCGTGGTCCGGTCACCCTCGCTGTTTTCAATGACTTTGGTGGAACTTCCCTCCATCACGGCTACGCAGGAGTTGGTGGTTCCCAGGTCGATACCGATGATCTTGCCCATGATATTTATTTCTCCGAAATCTTGTAAAAACTGTGTTTCTTAACTGATTGATCCTAATGTGGGGTCAAGTGCCTGTGATTCAAGCCTCTTCGTCGATCGCAGCCCCGGATCCGGCTCTTGAGACCATTACCATGGCCGGGCGCAATAGACGGCTATTCAGCAGATAGCCTTTCTGCACCACGGCCACCACCGTATTGGGCGCGACATCATCGCGCTCCTGCATCGACATTGCCTGATGAAACTCCGGATTGAAGGCTTCACCATCGGGATTCACCTGCTCAATGCCGTGCTTTTGCATCACATCAACCAACAGCTTGAGGGTCAGTTCCGTGCCCTCCCGCAGCTTATCCACATCGACCTGCTCATCCTGCGCGGCCTGGTGCCCTAGCTCGAGGCTGTCCCAAACCTGCAGCAGGTCCATGGAGAATTTCTCCAGTGCAAACTTGTGGGCATTTTCCAGATCACGCTGGTTGCGTTTGCGGATATTTTCCAATTCCGCACGGGTGCGCATCAGCTGATCCCAGTGGTCATCCGCCTTGGCCCGCGCATCTTCCAGCAGCTTGGTCAGCTCTTGACTCTCCTGTTGAGCGCTCTCCGGTGCCTCCTCAACCTCCGCCTCGCTGCTCGACTCGATCTCTTCTGCTTCGGCCTCATCTACGGGCTCTGTTTGGTTTTGCGCTTGTTCCTTTTCACTCACTTCGTTTGACCTCTGAATGGATAGATTGGCTTACACCTGCTGGGTGTAATCCTCTATAGATTGGGATGGCTAGTGTTTTTTCAAGACAGCGCCGAGAATTTTTGCCGTAATATCCACGACCGGGATAACACGTTCGTAGTCCATGCGGGTGGGACCGATGACGCCTAAAACGCCGACGACCTCTTCGTTTACCTGGTAGGGTGCGGTAACCACGGAACAGCCGTTGAGCAGCTGGTATCCCGACTCCTCGCCGATAAATATCTGCACCCCCTCCGCATCCAGGAACTGATCCAGCAGATGAAGTATCTCCCGCTTCTCGGTAAAGGCATCGAACAGTTTGCGCAGCTGTTCCAGGCCGGAGAGCTCGGCGAACTCCATCAGGTTTGTCTGCCCGGCAATGACACAATCCTCCTTGCTTTCGCTGGCATTGACGATCTCACCCGCCATGGTCAGGGCATTGGTCATGACCTGATCGAAATGCTCCCTGGCATCGTTGAGCTGCTGCAACACCCGCTGACGCACCACCTCCATGTCGAAGCCGGCGAAAGATTTATTGAGAAAGTTGGCCGCCTGGTCGAGTTCCACACGGTCGAAGTCGCGGTGGGTATGCAGTATCCGGTTGTGCACCTCACCATCCTCGGTAACCAGAATGGCGAGCACGCGGCGATCGGAGAGAGGGAGAAACTCGATCTGGCGAAAGGTGGTCTTGTCCCGTCGCGTCAGGGTCACCACCCCGGCCATGTGGGTGACGCCTGAAAGTAGTTTGGAAGCCGACTTCAACACATCCGCATTCTCTCCCCCGCCCATCATCAGTTGATTGCGGATCTTCTCAACCTGCTGGTTATTCAGGTCCTGCACCGTCAGCAGGGAGTCGATGAACATCCGATATCCGGTAATGGTCGGCACCCTACCGGCTGAGGTGTGCGGCGATGAGACCAATCCCATATCTTCCAGGTCCGCCATCACATTGCGTATGGTCGCGGGACTCAGATCAAGACCGGTATCCTTGGCCAGGGTCCGTGATCCAACCGGCTGGCCATCACGGATATAGCGTTCGATCAGCGCTTTGAGAAAGTGCTGGGCGCGATCGCTGACGACAGTTTCACTGACCGATTTCTTAGTCACCTGAGGGAATCTCCGGGATGATTATTAGCACTCTGTCAAGTTGAGTGCCAATTGATTAGAAAATTAGCAACTTGACTCTGGCTAGTCAAGCATTCAGATAGCGGTATTGGGATGCTTGGAATGCCCTTTTCGGCATGCTAACGTTGGTTATTTATTGTTTTTAATTCGACACCATACGGCATGCATAAACGCTTTCAACAGATCGGATTGATCGGCAAGCATGGCGATCCCATGGTCAAAGAGACGCTACTGCGGCTCTATGATTTTCTCATCGAGCAGAAGCGGGAGGTTATATTCGAAGAGGCCACCTGCCGCCTGCTGGAAGGTAAACCGGTCAGCGGTGTTCCCGATATCGAAATGGCAAGACAGAGTGAACTTGTCATTGTGGTTGGCGGCGATGGTACCCTGCTTCATGCAGCCCGGACGCTGGCCAGTCAGAATATACCCATACTGGGTATAAATCTGGGCCGTCTCGGATTCCTCGTTGATCTCTCTCCCGACCTGATGACAAGCCGGCTTGAGGAGATCCTTAACGGTCATTACGAACAGGAGGGCCGGTTCCTCCTCGAAGTCAGCATGGGTGACGAATCCTCCTCCAAGCAGAAGATTCTCGCCTTCAACGATGTGGTGCTGCATAAGTGGAATATCGCCCGCATGATCGAGTTCGAGACCTATGTGGATGAACTGCTGGTCAATGATCAACGATCAGACGGACTGATCGTCTCCACCCCCACGGGATCGACCGCCTATGCCCTCTCCGGCGGCGGCCCCCTGCTTCACCCCTCGCTGAACGCCATCGTGATGGTACCGATCTGCCCCCATACCCTAAGCAACCGCCCGATCGTAGTCGATGGTGACAGTGAAATCGAGATCCATCTCCACCCCTCCCATGCGGAAGATGTGCAGATCACCTGCGACGGACAGACCAGCTTCCCGGCGATGCCGGGGGAGGTGATAAGGATCCGCAAGGCTGAGCACCAGGTGCGCCTGATCCATCCCCACGGCTACGACTACTACAGTATCTTGCGTGCCAAACTCGGCTGGTCGGAGAGTCCGAAAAACAACCGATGCTGACCGAGATACAGATCCGCAATCTGGCAATCGTCTCCAGCCTGGAACTCGAACTGCTGGATGGCCTGACCGCCCTGACAGGTGAAACCGGAGCGGGAAAATCGATCTTGATCGATGCCCTGGGACTGGCTCTCGGCGATCGCGCGGATAACAGCATGATCAGGACAGAGAGTGAACGTGCCGAGGTCACGGCTGTCTTCGACTTGAGAGGCCTCCCGGCAGCGGCCGACTGGCTGCGGCAACAGGAGCTGGATGAAGCGGATGAGTGCATCCTGCGTCGCAGCCTCTCCCAGCAAGGCCGCTCCAAGGCCTTTATCAACGGCCGCGCGGTTCCTCTGCAGCAGCTGCAGGAGTTGGGCAACCATCTGGTGGAGATACACGGGCAACACGCCCACCAATCGCTGCTCAAGAGCGGACAGCAGCGCGATCTGCTGGATGCCTATGGCGGGGCGCGGGACCTGGCGAAACAGGTCAAAGGGCACTACCGGGGCTACCAGGCCGACCGGCAACGGCTCGAGACCCTGGCCGCCTCTGCCGCGGATCGGGCGTCACGCCTCGATCTGTTGAACTTTCAGGCCCACGAGTTGCAGGAGCTGCATTTCACCGCCGACGAATGGACCAGCCTGGAACAGGAACAGCGACGCCTCAGCCACCAGGAGCAGTTGGCCGATACCTGCCGGAGCGTGATCAACGGCCTGGATGAGGAGCAGCTGGCGTTGCGCAGCCGCCTCTCGAGCTACGTGGAGCAGCTCAACGAGGTGGCACAGCTGGATGAGAGACTGAATGAACCTCAACAGATGCTCGACAGCGCGCTGATACAGGTGGATGAAACCCTGTCGCTTCTGCGTGACTATCTCAACAGCATGGAACTCGATTCCTCAGACCTGCAACAGGTGGAGGAGCGTTTGGGCGCGATCCTCGACATTGCCCGCAAATACCGCGTCAAACCGGAACAGCTGGCAGATAAGCAGTCTGAGATCGAAGAGGAGCTTACGCTGCTGCAACACAGCGATGACGAGTTGGATGAGCTGAATCAGCTCGTGGATCGACAGCGTACTATCTATCTGGAGTCGGCGCGAGCGCTGAGCGGAAAACGCCAGGATGCCGCTGAGCGTCTGGGCGGTGAAATCAGCGAGGCGATGCAAAAGCTGGGCATGCCGGGGGGGCGTTTCAGCGTCTCACTGCATGCCCTTGAGGAGGAACGGGCCGGGGCAAATGGACTGGAACAGGTGGAGTTTATGGTCTCGGCCAACCCGGGTATGCCGTTGCAGCCCCTGAGCAAGGTCGCCTCCGGCGGCGAGCTGTCGCGCATCAGTCTTGCCATCCAGGTTGCGACCATTCGCTGCGGCTCGACCCCCACCCTGGTTTTCGACGAGGTGGACGTCGGTATCGGTGGAGGTGTTGCCGAGATTGTCGGCCAGATGCTGCGAACCCTCGCCGGTAACCGGCAAATACTCTGCGTCACCCATCTGCCCCAGGTCGCATCGCAGGCAATGCACCACTTCCAGGTACAAAAAACAACCGAGAAAAAGCGGACCTGGACAGCAATTGCCAAGTTGCAGGAGCAGGAGCGGATTCAGGAGATAGCACGGATGCTTGGAGGTGTTCGGATCACCGAACAGACCCTGGCCCATGCCGAGGAGATGATCAACCTCGCATCGAGCCCGAACTAGGGCCTGTCATCAATCGGCCGGCGGATCCGGTCAATTCTCATCCCACACTGCACTTGGGATTCCCGCAGTGACCATAGATAATCAGCGAATGGTCCACCATTTCAAAGCCATGGGACTTGGCGATCTCCCGCTGACGCTTCTCGATAGTGGGGTCGATGAACTCCTCAACCTTACCGCAAACCACGCAGACCATATGGTCATGATGGCCTCCCCGGTCTAGCTCGAAGACCGCATGCCCCCCCTCGAAATTGTGACGCGTGACCAAACCCGCGGTCTCAAACTGGGTCAGTACCCTGTAGACGGTGGCAAGACCGATCTCCTCCCCGTTGTCGAGGAGCATCTTATAGACATCTTCAGCACTGACATGGCGTTGACTGCTGTTCTCAAGCAACTCCAGGATCTTGATCCTGGGGTGGGTGACCTTGAGTCCCGCTTTGCGTATATCCTGGTTATCCATCCGCATTCTCCAGCCCGTGAAAATCGGGGCTGCTGATAATCGGTGAATGAGTTACTATTGTGGCTGAGCTTAGATTGTACTTGTAATGAAAAAGATTCTCATCATCATTTTCTCAATCCTCCCCCTGTTGAGCGCCTGCAGCTCCTGGGAGGACTTCTCCCTGGTCCACTCGCCGGATATCGAACAAGGCAATATCATCACCCCTGAGATGGTTGCCCTGCTGGAACCCGGTATGAGTAAGCGCCAGGTGCGATTTGCCCTCGGTACACCGATGCTGATCGATGTCTTTCACCAGCAGCGCTGGGACTACCTGTTCGCAGTGAAACGGCGAAATGAGCCCATGGAAATCAAGCGCTTCAGCCTCTACTTCGAGGGTGACAGCCTGGCGCGCTTCGGCGGAGAGATCGAGCCTGCCGAGGAGGTGGAATCGAGCCAGGAGAAAAAGGAGCTGCTGGTCAGCGTCCCCGATTACGATGGCGACTTTGGAATACTGGAACGGCTCTGGTACTCGCTGGGATTCGGCGGGGATGACTAGTCATAACCGGGTACCGCCCATCCAGGCCTGCTGACTAGACCGAGACGAACAAGGGCGTCGCGGCGCGTGGCAGGCTATTTTTTATCCCCGCCGCCTTTACGCATCACCTTGCCCTCGGCTGCCCGTTTTTTGCGGGCCTCCTTGGGATCGGCAATCAGCGGCCGATAGATCTCCACCCTATCCCCTTCCGACAACAGCGCATTGAGTTTGGTCGCCTTGCCGAAGATCCCAATTTTATTGGTCTTGAGATCGATCTCAGGAAACCGCTCCAGGATGCCCGAGGCCTCGATGGCCTGTTCCGCGGTCATAGGTTCTGCCGACTCAACGGTCAACAACGCCTGTTCGTCGAGCTTGCCAAAAACGACTTCGAATTTCATTCCGCACCATTCCTGTAGATTTCGTCCGCCCGTTTACAGAACGCATCCACCATAGTGTTGGCAACCTGGCTGAATACGCGCCCGAATGCGGCATCGATCATTTTGCCGGCAAATTCGAACTCCAGCAGCAGCTCCACCTTGCAGGCCCCGGGTTGCAGCTCGGTGAACTGCCAGGCGCCGTGCAGCTTGCGAAACGGCCCTTCCAGCAAAGCGATATCCATGCGCCGGTTCTTCACCAGTTGGTTACAGGTGGCAAAACGCTGTCGAATACCGATTCGTGAGACCTCGAGTTCGCCACACAGCTTCTCCTCTGACCGCGAGATCAAGCGGCTATTGCTGCACCAGGGGAGAAAATCGGGATAGGATTCGAAGTCACAGACCAGCTCATACATCTCTTGCGCCGAGTGCAGCACCAGTGCGCTTTTGCTCACGACCGGCACCTAAATTATTCCTATCGCATTCAGAAATACCACGATCACCGCAAAGGGTGAGATGTAGCGAATAAGATTCCACCAGATCCGGTAGCCAACCGGACGCATCGCGAACTCATCCTTGCTGGACGCCGTCTTCATCAGCCAGCCGCTGAATATCGCGATCAGCAAACCGCCCAACGGCAGCATGATATTGGCGGTCAGGTAATCGAGCAGATCAAAGAATGTCTTCTCAAAGATTTTAACCTCTGACCAGATATTGAATGAGAAGACTGAGCCGAGGCCTAAAAACCAGGTTATCAATCCCAACCAGACCGCAGCCCTGACCCGTGTCATATTGCGATTTTCCACCAGCCATGCGACCGCGGGCTCAATCAGGGAGATGGCTGAACTCCAGGCAGCGAAGACAAGCAGGACAAAAAAGAGAGTGCCGAAAAACTGGCCACCCGGCATGGCGCCGAAGGCGATGGGCAGGGTCTGAAAGATCAGCCCCGGACCGGCACCCGGTTCAAGACCGTTGGCGAATACAATCGGGAATATCGCCATCCCGGCGACCAGCGCCACCAGAGTATCGAGTAGGGCGATCAAAATGGCGGAGCCCGCAATCGAGGACTTTTTTGGCATGTAGGAGCCATACACCATGATCGCTCCCATCCCCAGGCTGAGGGTAAAGAAGGCATGCCCCATGGCAACCAGTAACGGCGTACCGCTCACCTCGCACTGTTCCAAGCCGTCCACCACCTCACAGCTGTGCACCAATTTATAGAAATCCGGGGTGAAAAGAAATTCGATGCCCTGGGCGAAAAAGCCCGTATTCATCGCATAGCCGACCAATACGACCAGGAGGATGAAGAGTGCGGGCATGAGGTAGGTCACCGCCTTTTCCAAGCCGGCCTTGACCCCTTTGGCGACCACGAACATGGTCATCAGCATGAACATCGTATGCCAGGCCATGAGCCGTTCGGGATCCCCCACCAGGGCGTTGAACAGGGCTTGCACGCCCCCCCCGTCGACACCGTTGAACTCACCACCTGCCGCCCGCACCACATAGGCCAGTGCCCATCCCGCTATGACACTGTAATAGGAGAGAATCAGAAAACCGGCGAGGACACCGCTCCAGCCTACCAGAGACCACTGCTTGTTGGCCCCCTCTTCCTCGCTGAGGGTGGTCATGGTGTTGATCGGGCTCTGCCTACCCCGCCGCCCCAGCATGATCTCCGCCATCATGATGGGGAGTCCGACAATGGCGATGCAGAGCAGATAGAAAACGACGAAGGCACCGCCGCCGTTCTCTCCCGTTATATAAGGAAACTTCCAGACATTACCCAAACCCACAGCCGAACCGGTGGCGGCAAGAATGAATATCAGCCTCGAGGACCATTGACCATGGATCGATTGTCTATCAGCCATGAAACCCGCCTTGTATCGGATATAATGCCACGCACTACCATGCCATAAGTATGAAAGTGCTACATTTTCCGTAAAATACCATCGTTTAACAAGCCGCCTCTGGTGAGCGGCTTGGATGGCGATTAGAATGGCCGGATGGCAAAAAGAGTAAAAAAGAAAAACACCGGCGGCGCCACAATTGCGCTCAACAAAAAAGCCGGCCACGACTTTTTCATCGAAGAACGCTACGAGGCGGGTATCGCCCTGCAGGGATGGGAGGTGAAGAGCCTGCGCGAGGGCCGGGTGCAGATCAAGGAGAGCTATATCACCCTCAAGGAGGGCGAGGCATTCCTCTTCGGCGCCCATATCGTGCCCCTCAGCACTGCATCGACCCATATCCATCCCGATCCGACCCGGACCAGGAAACTGCTGCTCCATCGCAGCGAGCTGAACAAACTGCTCGGCCTGGTGGAACGCAAAGGGTACACCTTGGTTCCCACCGCCATGTATTGGAAGAAGGGCCTGGCCAAGGTGGAGATCGGCCTCGCCAAGGGCAAGAAGCAGCACGATAAACGGGCCAGTGACAAGGACCGTGACTGGCAACGGGAGAAGGAGCGCCTGTTCAAGAGGGGTTAGTGGCAAGGAACTTACCACTCACCTATAATGTCTATTCACTTACCGTTTGGGGGCGACGTAGGCTTCGACGGGGGTTACAAAACCTAAAGTGCATGTCGAGGGGCAGGCAACCTCGTAAATCCAGCTGCAAACTTATAGTTGCCAACGACGACAACTACGCACTCGCTGCTTAATACCCAGTAGGGTGCCGTCTGACTGGAGCCGTGCCTATGCGTCCAGCTTTTCAGGCGTCATATCTCATGGGATCGCATTGAAGCTCGACCGGGGCGGAGATGTTAAAACCTTACCGGGATCGCTTGTCATATACCCTGTCCATCGGGTAGTGGCCGGTTAAACAGAATAGATTGGACTAAGCATGTAGAGCTCTAGGCAGAGGACTCGCGGACGGCGGTTCAAATCCGCCCGCCTCCACCAATCCGCTTGTTATGCCGGGACCCTGGGCATATCGATATCGGTCAGCCGAGCGGCTGACAGACATAAACGAGAATCACTTTTTGGAAAATCGTTGAGGGTGAATACCCTGAAGCTGACTGCCAACCCTTCGTAAAGAGATCTGGTATCGAATTTTCTGAAAAGCCCATCCGTGGGGCGGTCAGTTCTAGTGGCGAGTAATCAGTAGATTGTCCAGCTTGTTCATATCCAGAAAACGCTGATACATGCGAATCATCTCTTTATCGTGGTCATTGACCGGCGGTGTATGCTCAGAGATCTTCTGTTTATAGTAATCGCGCCGATCATCGGATGAGATAGCGAAAAGTTTTACAAAATCCATATCCGCCTCCAGGTAGTCGTAATCGCGTATTGAGCGGGAATAAAACTACTCAAGGAAGCTTAAGATTTGCTGAAGGTCCATCATCCTATTCATAGCTATTGGGGAATAGTGTGATCTATTTCACAGAATAAATGAGCCCTGGATAGGCGAAATCCATTGACTTAAATCCCTACCATATTTATCGGATAATGTGACGATACCCGACACCTCCTGATAAGGAGAATACTATTTCTCGTTGTTGTATTTTTTGAACAACAGCTTTGCCGACTCACGGTTGAAGTTGGTAACCCGGCGCTCCTTGCCCTTGGCGTCTGCTTGTTGTCCTGAGGCTGCGGTTGGTTGTTGATTGAAGGGGTAGGTGCCTTGCGCTCCCGGCCTCTGCTCAGACTCGTCGGCATGGTGCGCGACGGCGGCATGTTTATCCCTCAGGACCTTGGCAACCAGTGCGCTGTTCAGTTGAGATCTCTGGTCGGCAAATCCGTAGACCAGCGAGGTATCGCAAATGGTATTGATAACCCGGGGTATACCACCGCTGGCTTGGTATATCAGATTTATCGCGTTGCGGGTAAAGAGCGGTTGGCTGCGTCCGGCGATCCTGAGCCGCTGATAGATATAGAACCGGGTCTCCTCTTCATTGAGCCCCTGCAGATGGTAATCCACCGAGATGCGCTGCTGAAACTGGAGCAGATCACGGTGCTTGAGAAGCGACCGAAGCTGAGGCTGGCCCACCAGGATTATCTGCAGCACCTGATGCTTGTCGGCATTGATATTGGACAGCAGGCGCAACTCCTCCAGTACCTCGGGTTGAAGATTCTGCGCCTCATCTATGATCAATACAGTGCGTTTGTTGTTGGCATACTGATCAATGAGAAACTTGGTGAAGAGGTCGTAGAGGCCGACCTTTTGGGTTTCCCGGTAATCGAGGCTGAAGGCAAACAGCAGCCACTGCAGCAGCTCTCCCATCTCCTGATGACTGCTGCTGACGAGGCCGACGGTGATATCGTCGTGAATCTGGTTGAGCAGGTGGCGTATCAGGGTCGTCTTACCGCTACCGACCTCTCCGGTAACCACGGTAAAACCGGCCTGACTGTGCAGACCATACTCCAATGCCGTATAGGCGGCGGTGTGCTTTTCACCAAGCACCAGAAAACCGGGATCCGGGAGCAAGCTGAATGGCTTTTCGGTTAATCCGTAAAACGTTTCATACATCCGACTCAAAATCCCTAGGAATGTAGTTTAACTTCGCACGGCCAATTAGACCCATTGTCTCATGCCATCACAAGATCGAGCAATTCTTTATCCGGATCGGAAGGATCCTGATAAAGCGCAATAAAATTATAAGTTTATGAAATATCCAGCGATCCCTCAAACAACCGGGGAAATAAAGGCGTAATGTGATGCAATCGACTCTATGTGAACGGTCAGCTTGCCCGGTCGGCGATGCACTGCTGCAAAGAGACGCGCCAATCGGGTAGCTGCAATCCGAATCTCTGTTTCAGTTTGCTGTTGTCAAGCACTGAATAGGCCGGACGTTTTGCAGGAGTCGGGTAGTCCCGTGTCGGAACCGGTTGAATCGTACAGCTCTCTCCCATCAGCTCCAATATGCTCGAGGCGAAGCCGTACCAGCTGGTTTCTCCCGCTGCAGTCAAATGGTAGATCCCATAGGGAGAGGGTGTGTCTGGCGTAAGCGTGGGGAGCTTATGCACGATCTGTGCGGTTGCCTCCGCAACCATTCGGCTCCAGGTTGGAGCGCCGATCTGGTCATCCACCACCGAGAGCTGTCCCTTTTCCCGGAATAGCCGCATCATGGTCAGCATGAAGTTGTGGCCATAGTTACCGTATACCCAACTGGTTCGAAGCACCAGGGCATCGGCTCCGCTCGCCAGCAGTCGCTGTTCTCCCTCCAACTTGGTTTTACCATAGACGCTGATTGGAGCGGGCCTATCCTCTTCCCGGTAGGGCCGATCGCTATCTCCGGGAAAGACAAAATCGGTGGAGTAGTGGATAACTCTAGCTCCCAACTCCGATGCCAGTTGGCCGAGCAATTCAGGTACATCCGCGTTCAGCCGTCGTGAGAGATCGACCTCGGTTTCGGCTTTATCCACCGCTGTATGGGCTGCTGCATTGATGATGAAGTCGGGACGCTGCTGCTTCACTGTCGCGGTGACGGCCTCGGTATCCAGTAGATCCAGACGAAGACCCTCACCGCCTGATAGGGTTGTGGGTATTACCTCACCAAGAATTCCCAGTGTACGCTGTAGCTCCCGGCCAACCTGGCCATCGCTACCCAGGAGGAGAAATTTCAGGGTGGTTGCTGTCATGGGATTGACTCCCCCGTGGGCTGATAAACCGGCAGCTGTTCAACCGCGATCTCGCTCAGCAGCGGCGCATCGCGATCCTTTTCGGCGAGTATCGGATCCAGCCCGCCGGGCCACTCGATTCCAATTTGCGGATCATCCCAGCGGATAGAGAACTGGGTTTCCGGATGATAGTAGTCGGTGCATTTGTAGCTAAAGATCGCATCCTCGCTGAGCACTAGATAGCCATGGGCAAATCCGACAGGCACATAGAGTTGATGGTGGTTATCTTCCGACAGGTGCGCACCAATCCATTGACCGAACCAGGGTGAACCCTGACGCACATCCACCGCAACGTCGAACACCTCGCCTCGAATGACCTGTACCAATTTACCCTGACCGAAGGGATTCTGAATATGCAGTCCGCGCAGTACGCCCTGCTGGGAATAGGCCTGATTGTCCTGCACGAATCGCTCGGGCAGGCCCAACTGCTGATAGCGTTCAGCCTGCCAGCTCTCCATGAACCACCCGCGTTGATCGCCAAAACGCCGCGGCTTTACCAACAGCACGTCAGGTATCTTTGTTGGGGTCATTTCCATGGCTATATCTTTCTAGCGCACAGGCTGAGCAGATATTGTCCATAGCCATTCTTGCTGAGTGCCTCGCCCATCTGCTTCAGCGCCGATACGTCGATCCATTTCTGGGTAAATGCAATCTCCTCCGGACAGGCTATCTTCAACCCCTGGCGCTGCTCAATGGTCTCGATAAAGTTACTCGCCTGAATGAGGCTTTCATGGGTCCCGGTATCAAGCCAGGCGATGCCCCGTCCCATCTTCTCCATCTTCAGCTTGCCCTGTTCAAGGTAGAGCTTGTTGAGATCGGTAATCTCCAGTTCTCCGCGCGAGGAGGGCGTCAGCGAGGCCGCCAGCTCAGTGACCTGCCGATCATAGAAATAGAGGCCGGTTACTGCATAGTTGGACTTCGGTTTGGCCGGCTTTTCCTCAATCCCTATCACCTCGCCTTGTGGATCAAATTCAACGACACCGTAACGTTCGGGATCCTTGACCCAATAGCCGAAAACGGTAGCCCCTGAGGTTTGCAAGGCGGCGCGTCTCAGCGACTCCACCAGGCCATGGCCATAATAGATATTGTCACCAAGTACAGGCAGCAGGGTTCGCCGGCAATAAAATCCCTGCCTATGAGAAAGGCCTGGGCCAAACCCCCCGGTTCCGGTTGAACCGCATACTCAAGGGTGATTCCCCATTGACTCCCATCACCCAGCAAACCCCTGAAGAGTGCTTCATCCTGGGGGGTGGTAATGATCAGGATCTCTCTGATACCTGCCAACATCAGGGTTGTCAGCGGA